>JAZQOI010000032.1:0-46613 GCA_045627745.1 Lachnospiraceae bacterium
TGACCCGCCAAAACATGAAAAAGTAGCCATTTTTTGCAGAAAAATGAGCGGATTTTGAATGTTTTGAGGATTTCGAGAGCTCGTAGAGCGGAGAAATCCGGTATCGTTGGGGGCAAAATACCTTTTGACCCTGGTATCATAACATTTTGCTGTCAACCCACGTTCCTACGAACGCAGCGACAGATGCTTTAGTCTACCGGTGAATATTAACATACTCCACCAATATATTTATCGGCTAAATATATAAAATACTTAACACGACACTCAACCGGCTATAATCCTAATAAATCCCTCTGATAATCCTTTGAAACCTTAAGCATTCCTTCAAAAAATTCTCTGTAATACTTTTCCATTTCATAATCATTAAGATATTCAACATTTTTATTAATAAGTTGACTTTCACGGGCACTGTCAAAAACAGGCATATTATTTTCTTTTTTATACTGTGCAATATTGGCAGAGCAAGCCATTCGCTGTTTAAATAAATCTATCATTCGCTTATCTATACTATCAATTTCTTCACGGGATAATTTTATATCCATAGTATTTACCTTCTTTCCAATTCCCTCTTAATATACTTTCCTGTAAAAGACTTAGGATTCTCTGCAACCTGCTCAGGTGTTCCGGTTGCAATAACAGTTCCACCGCCATCACCGCCTTCCGGTCCCATATCAACGATATAGTCAGCGGTTTTTATTACGTCAAGATTATGTTCTATAACCACAACAGTGTTGCCACCGTCCGCAAGCTTGTGAAGAATTGTAACAAGCTTATTAACATCTTCAAAATGAAGACCTGTTGTAGGCTCATCCAACACATAAATCGTCTTGCCGGTGCTTTTTTTTGAGAGCTCCGTTGCAAGCTTAATTCGCTGTGCCTCACCACCGGAAAGGGTTGTAGAAGGCTGTCCCAGCTTTATATATGAAAGGCCCACATCATTCAATGTTTCTATTTTTCTTCTGATAGAGGGAATGTTTTCAAAATACTCTAAAGCTTCTTCAACAGTCATATCAAGCACATCGTAAATATTTTTTCCCTTATATCTTACTTCAAGAGTTTCTCTGTTATATCTTTTTCCCTGACAAACCTCGCAGGGCACATATACATCCGGAAGGAAATGCATCTCTATCTTGATAATACCGTCACCAGAACAGGCTTCACATCTTCCTCCCTTATCATTAAAGCTAAATCGTCCTTTACTATATCCCCGTTCCTTGGCATCTGTTGTATTGGCAAATAAATCTCTTATCTGGTCAAATACCCCTGTGTAGGTTGCCGGATTGGACCTGGGAGTACGACCTATTGGAGACTGATCAATATCTATGATTTTATCAAGCTGTTCAATCCCCTTAATTTCCTTATGCTTACCCGGAATTGTCTTAGCACGATTAAGCTTATTTGCAAGACTCTTAAAGAGAATTTCATTAATTAACGAACTTTTTCCCGAGCCGGACACGCCTGTTACGCAAGTAAATACCCCAAGAGGAATTTCCACATCAACGTTCTTAAGATTATTCTCCTTAGCACCGCATATTTTTAAAAATCCTTTTGGTTCTCTTCTCTTTGCGGGAATAGGAATTACTTTTTTTCTGCTTAGATACTGTCCGGTTATGGAATCAGGATTCTGCATAAGTTCTTCAGCAGTACCACAGCAGATAACATTTCCTCCGTGAGAACCTGCCCCCGGACCAATATCCACAATATAATCAGCAGCTCTCATTGTATCCTCGTCATGTTCCACAACTATCAGAGAATTACCAAGGTCACGTAAATCCTTTAAAGCATTAAGAAGCATATCATTGTCTCTCTGATGAAGACCAATACTGGGCTCATCAAGAATATATGCAACTCCCACCAGCCCCGAACCTATCTGGGTAGCTAGTCTAATACGCTGTGCTTCACCACCTGACAGTGAACCGGTTGCTCTTGACAAAGTCAGATATCCAAGTCCTACCTGAATTAAGAATCGTATTCGTCCTCTTATTTCCTTAATAATTCGTTGTCCAATTATCTCCTGCTGCTTTGTCAGACTTAGTTTTTCAAAAAATAAAGAGGCCTCTTTAACGGACATATCGGTCAAATCAGAAATATTAATATCACCTACAGTTACTGCAAGAGCACCCTTCTTAAGTCTTTTTCCACCGCAACTGCTACAGGGTGTTATTCTCATATAGGCCTCATATTCGCCCTTCATATATTCCGAACCTGTTTCACGATATCTGCGCTCAACATTCTTAAGCAGCCCCTCAAAGGCAACATCATAATCACCAATTCCACGCTGTCCTTTATAATGTACCTTTACTTCTCTTCCCTCTGTACCATATATCAAAACTTTCTTGATTTTATCCGGATACTGCTCAAAGGGCGTAGTAAGATTAAAATCATAAGTCTCACTTAAAGCCATTAAAGTCGCATAAGTAAAGCTTGAAGGGTCAGTACAATTATGCCATCCGGCAACCTGAATTGCACCTTCCATAATCGAAAGACTCTTATCAGGAATCATTAAATCAATATCAAATTCCATTTTATATCCTAGACCTACACATACAGGGCAGGCACCAAATGGATTGTTAAAAGAGAAGGTTCTCGGCTCTATTTCCTCAATACTAACCCCGCAGTCAGGGCATGAGAAATTCTGTGAAAAAGTCAGTCTGTCCTGGCCTATAACATCCACATAGCATAGTCCCTGTGCCAATTCAAGAACATTCTCAACAGAATCTGTCAGTCTTTTCTCAATCCCGGGCTTCACAACAAGTCTATCCACAACAATCTCTATATTGTGCTTAAGATTTTTATCAAGCTTAATATCTTCCGTAAGCTCATACATGTTGCCATCTACAATGACACGGATGTAACCGCTTTTTCTTGCACGTTCAAAAATCTTTGTATGTTCTCCCTTACGCCCCTTAACAACAGGTGCAAGAAGCTGTATTTTTGTACCCTCATCAAGTGTCATAACTGCATCAACCATCTGATCCACAGACTGGCGATTAATAACCTTACCACAATCCGTACAGTGCGGAGTTCCGACACGTGCATACAACAATCTAAGATAATCATATATTTCAGTTACTGTCCCCACCGTCGAACGTGGGTTTCTGTTTGTCGATTTCTGATCTATTGATATGGCAGGCGGAAGTCCTTCAATTGACTCTACCTCAGGCTTTTCCATCTGACCTAAAAACTGTCTCGCATAAGAAGACAGCGACTCCATATAGCGTCGCTGCCCTTCTGCATATATTGTATCAAATGCAAGTGATGATTTACCCGATCCCGAGAGACCTGTAACAACCACCAGCTCATCTCTGGGAATATCAATGGATACATCCTTTAGATTGTGCTCATTGGCACCTCTGATTTTTATATATTTCTTATCATCCGATTTCTTCACATTCATATTCGTACTCCTTCCACCCAAGAAATACCTCATTTAAATCAATCATGGTCCAGACCTGTAATAGGACAATAATTCACTTATTCAGAATATCTAACCTTAAGAGTATCTAGATGGAAACAATCTCCATTCTCTCTATTACGTGCAACAAGAGTAATATCCTCTTCAAAAAGATACCTACGCTGAACATTTATAGCAAACTGATTAAGACCACATTCAATTGAATTATCGTGAAGCTCATCATAATTACTTTCTACCCATTGCTCACCGCCGAAATTAGCATAGACATCATATTTATCAGAATCATTGCCGGCATCAATATATCCTTTAAGGCTGACAATATTATCTCCCTCATTTATGTTAAGCTTTAAAATGTCACCCTCCTTAGTAACACCTGAAACCTGAGTCATCACATATTTAACATCCTCTGTTTTTGAATACTCAACATCCTTAAGAGCGCTTTTTGCTGCTTCCTCATAATATGTATTCTCATACTCTATTGTACTTGTTTTCTCACCCTTCTCATCAACAGTTCCTATCATCTCACCGGTTATACTTCTCTCTGCCGTCTCAAAAATCACCATATCAGGGAAAAACAAGTTGACATAATATTGCAGATATTTATAATTATGCCAATGCACAAAATATACTTCATTAAATCTGTTCTGATAAAATTTATGATAATTACCAAAATAACTGTCAGTAAAAACAAGAAGCTTTTTTGTATTACCACACTGAGTATTGGTAAAATGACAATAAAATGTATCATCTGTACATTCTAAAAAATCATACAGATACATAGTCATATCAGAACTCAAATCATTTTTAAGGGCATAATGCGGAACATCTTCATCAATGGTAAACTTAGCTATATCAAGCGTAGTTTCCTTCTCCATTGACAAATCATAATCATCCTTCGAAAGCACAGGTACATCCTCAAAAAGAGACTGAACCTTTTCATCTATAAGCATATGTCCAATAAATGCACCATTTTCGTTCCAATGAGTAGCATCGTATAATTTGTTATACACTATTTCATCCTTCTTGGCAGCACGTAATTCTTCATCCGGAATAATATAATCCACATCGGTATTATCAAGCTGTCCTCTCATATATTCTATGAGGCTCTCATTGTTTTCATTTACATTTATGCTTGTTGGAAAATACTCAGGATAAATTGACTTTTTATCAGGACATAAAAAATAGAGAAATTCGATTCCATCATCCTTAAGATAACGAGAGGTTCTATCAAGAAAATCAACAAATGAATCAAGATACTCCTTATCTGTATTCATATGTTGATACCCTGCTATATATGTAGGGTCCTTATAATAAATATGACCTTCTCTTCCGTACATAAATAAGGGATGAACCATTACATGAAACAGCTTGTCGCTAAGCTCTGTATAAGCCTCAATTGCAGCCTCACGAAATCCGATTCTGTCGCTTACATAATTACTGAGCTCTTCATTATTAGAAAGGGTTATATCAAAGCCCGGCCATTCAGTCAGAAGTTTATTATCAATTTCTGAAATCTGCATTGGCTTTACATTCATACAAATTGCCGGAACAATAACACAGCACAAAAATGCGGCTATAAATATATAATTAAACCTGTTTTTCTTCATAGGGTTTCTCCAAAAATGAATCCTCTTTATATAATCCTCGTAGCTTCATCAATCAATAGAACCTCTTAAGTAAACATGGGGATTGCTCCCCAAGCTCCTCTTCAGAACCGTACGTGCGCTACTAACGCATACGGCTCCTCACATTTCCTTCCTCCACACTACCGATAAGCTAGACTAACACGGATGCGTGGGTCTGCAAGTGGAAAAGTCTTTAGCAATCCATTAAAGAATGTTTCATGGTTATAGCTTCGCTTCTGACTTCTCCTATTAAGATATTTATAGAGATACCAAGTGGTCTGTCGTTGGAATCTTTTACATTCTACTATGTTGTCTGTGACTCCATAGTACTGATAATGACCTCTTAGTTTCTCATTTATTTTCTTAAATAGCCATTCTAGAGGCATATTTCTATGGTCTCTTATCCACTCCTTCATGGCTCTTATCTTGTTTCTGAGTTTCTTTCTACTGGTCTTAACCTTACATCTATAGAAAGTCCTCTCCGTGTTCATGCTACAATAAAACGTAAATCCCAGAAAACCAAACGTCTCTGGTTTTCCAAGACCTCTTTCTGCTCTTTTACGGGCTGCATACCTTCCGAACTCAAGAATCTTTGTCTTTTCTTCCGCTAGGCTTAACCCGTACTTTGCAAACCTCTGTCTTAGATTCCTTACAAACCACTCAGCATCATTAGGATACTGAAAACAACATATGAAATCATCAGCATACCTTACTATATAACACTCGCCTTTGCTGTGTCTTTTGACAACAACGTCAAACCAGTTATCAAGGATGTAATGTAGGAATATATTTGCAAGCATTGGACTTGCACCATTTCCTTGAGGTGTACCTTCTATTGTGTCACTATAAATGCCGTTGTCCATGATACCTGCTTCCAAGAACTTCTCTATTATTGAGATGAATTTCTTATCTGCTATATCATGTTCAAGCATCTTTACTAGCCACTCATGTGATACATGGTCAAAGAAGCCTTTTATGTCTGCTTCTACTACCCAGCTTGTTTTGTACAACTGTATATCTTTGACTACTTCTCTTACTGCCATATGACAGCTTTTGTTTGGTCTGAACCCATAACTATAGTCATAGAACTTAGGCTCATACACCTGAGTGAGTATCTCTGCTATAACAGCTTCAACAAGCTTATCCTCATAACTTGATATGCCTAGTGGTCTCATCTTGCCTTTATTATCCTTAGGGATATATACCCTTCTTGAAGGGTGTGGCTTGTATGCTCCACTTTTCATTTTCGCAACAAGACTTTTAAGATTTTCGTCCAGATTCTTTTCGTATTCCTCTTTTGTAACTTTATCGATTCCTACGGCTTTCTTAGCATCCAACTTCTTATGCATAGCCTTTAGGGTTTCTACATTGATATAGGATGCAAGATTCTGAACTTTCCTATCTTTCCTGTCTGCTTTCTCGATATTGCGTTGTATCCCAGCTAATTCAGCCACCATGTTTATCAGCTCTCCATTGTCTGCATGATTACCCCACTAACTGAGGTGAAATGCGTACGCCCCTTCCCTCCATCTGTTTTCACAGACTTCATTAGTACTATGAACGTATCGGACTTCCTACCACCCATTGAAACGTCTTGAGCTCTTTCTGCTCTTGATTTTGTCTACCACTACCTTTTAGTGTGGAGATGATAGGATCTCAGCTGTTCCGCTCCCATATTTCTCATTGACCTCGCCAACTCCTCTCGACCGGGGGATGTCTCTTTTCACTTGCTATTATCGCTTAAGAGATGTTGTCTGCGACCTTTTAGAAAGCCTCGACCATATCCGACACATTAACTTCGATTTCCCGGCTCAATAAGTTCACTTGCGTTTCGGCTCTGTCACTCCCTGCATTACGCTTAGTCCTTATGTTACCAGCTCGGACCCAAATGCTCGGTACGGGTGGATAGCCAATCCTTTCCCGATAGGATTTCCCTACTATATGTAAAGCAGCTTCTCAGCAAACACGGCGCCCCGTGCTCGCTGAGGAAAATCATGCGCTTCGCGCTGATTTTCTCAGCTCGCACCTAAAATCTAAAATATATAAAAGGATTGTAGGTTGAATTAACAATAAACATAAAACATACAACCAACAGCACAATAAGAAGAACTCTCCTTATTACACCTGCTGTCGTATTCTCACCTGCCTGTACAAAGCCTGCTATACGTCCTGCAATACGTCTGGGGAGTACCTCAGCCCAGGGAATTGATACAAGTATTGCTATAATCAGTATAAAAATCATCTTATTATCAAGATAGTACCTTAAGTCAAATTCAACATAGCCATTATTGTTCAATCCAAACATTGTCTTAACATATTCAATTGTTTTAGGCAACTCCTCAAGCTTAAACAATACCCAGCCAAGTATTACCACAAGCATTGTATATACCCATTTGATTACTCCGGGAATTTTATTCTTAGCCTGACTTAACTTAAGATTCTTTTCACAGTAACGCTCAATTACCCTAAATAAACCATGCCACAGGCCCCATACAAGAAATCCCCAGGCAGCGCCATGCCAGATACCTGTTGCAAGAAATACAATAAGCAAATTAATATAGGCATTTCCTTTTCTGTTTCCACCTAAGGGAATATACAGATAATCTCTGAACCAGGTTGATAAGGATATATGCCATCTGCGCCAAAATTCAGATATTGACTTGGAAATATAGGGATAATTAAAGTTCTCACAGAACTCAAACCCAAACATTTTTCCAAGACCAATTGCCATATCAGAATAACCTGAAAAATCAAAATATATCTGAAGGGTATAAAGAATTGCTCCAAGCCACGCAACAGGAGCCCCCATATAATCAAGCTGTGATGAAAAAATTCTGTCAGCAACCTCTCCAAGAGAATTAGCAAGAATTGCCTTCTTTGCAAGGCCGACAATAAAGCGCTCTATACCAAGGGCAAGCATATTAATATCAAGCCTTCTTGTTTCAAGAGAATCCTTAATATCCGTATATCTTACAATAGGACCGGCTATAAGCTGAGGAAACATTGAAATATAAAGTGCAAGATTCAGTGGATTACGCTGTACAAGTTCAATCCTGTTTCCCTTCTCGTCAAGCTTACCATCCTGTCTGTATACATCAATAACATAGGACATGCCCTGGAAGGTATAGAAGGATATACCAATCGGCAATGCAACAGTATCGTAGAGAATATGCCTGTTAAACACTGCATTTACTGTATCAATAAACAGATTGAAATACTTGAAGTAGAATAGAATACCCAGATTGAAAAGAATTGTTATTGTAAGAGAAATTCTCTTAAGAATAATATTATGCTTTGCCTCACAATTAGAAATTAGCAATCCAAAACAATAATTGCCAATAATGGAAGCAAGCATAATCAAAATATAAATCGGCTCTCCGAATGCATAGAAAAACAGGCTTCCGCACAGAAGCCATAAATTTTTCAATTTCTTTGGTATACAATAATACCCAATAAGCATAATGGGCAGAAAAAAACATAAAAATATAATCGAACTAAAAACCATATTACTTCTCCGCTGATTCCATTTGTTCTACGGACCATCTTGTGTAAGTAACACCCTTCTGTTTCTTACCGCGCTTCATAAGACCAAATACCTGAACCAGATACTCCTTTGTAACCTTAGAAGTCAGTTTTGACTCGCCAGCAGGACGAGCCTGGAATTTGTAAGGAATTTCAACAACTGATTTATATGTTCCCATGGCAAGAACCTCGATTAAAATCTTCCAGCCAATAGGTCTTAAATCTGCCCCCTCTATTACCTCACGTTTGAACATAAAAAGTCCGCTTGTAGGGTCAGTGATTTTGCGAAGACTTGGAAGAAGAATTATTCCTATGTATCTTGCCGTTGCCGAAACAAGCTTTCTGTACAGATTAAGTCCTCCATCCGAACCACCGGGAATAAATCTGCTTGGCACACAAAAATCAATTCCTGTTTCCATGCAGAAAAACATAGATCTTAATATACGTGGCGGATGTTGAAGATCTGCATCCATTACAGCAATGTAATCACCTTTAGCAATATTAAATCCCTCAATTACAGCAGTAGCAAGGCCACTTTCATTTACGCGATGCTTAAGACGTACATTTGGGTTAGAAACCATAATTTCCTTTATTACTTCCGGAGTGTTGTCATTACTGTCATCGACAAAAATAACTTCATAATCAATGCCACCAAGTGCATCCTTTAACTGATTTACAAGATTACCAACATTAAGACTTTCGTTAAATGTTGGAACTACGATTGAAAGTTTACTCATTTTATTTCCTCAAGTTGTTCTATTAATTGTGCTCTCTTATCTCTTAATTCTGCTGCCGTTTCAAAATCAAGGTCAGCGGCTGCTTTTCTCATTTGTTTTTCTATCTTGGCAATAAGCTTGGTAAGCTCCTTCTTATCCATAGACTCAGGATCCTTGCTAAATTCAAATTCTTCCCTGGCTATTTCCTTGGATATACTTATCAAATCCCTTACAGCTTTATTAATAGTAGTAGGCGTAATACCATTCTCTTCATTGTACTTCTGTTGTATTTCTCGCCTTCTGTTTGTTTCATCTATGGCCTTTCTCATGGAATCTGTCATCGTGTCAGCATACATAATAACTCGTCCCCTGGAATTTCTTGCAGCACGTCCGATTGTCTGAACCAGGGAGGTTTCCGATCTAAGAAAGCCCTCCTTATCCGCATCAAGAATAGCCACCAAAGTGATTTCCGGTATATCCAGTCCTTCTCTTAACAGATTAATTCCAACCAGAACGTCAAACCTGTCAAGACGCATATCCCTTATTATCTGAGCTCGTTCAAGAGTATCAATATCAGAATGAAGATACTTAACTCTGATACCTACATTCTTAAGATATTCTGTTAAATCCTCGGCCATTTTCTTGGTAAGAGTTGTAACAAGTATTTTGGACTTTTCTTGAATCTCCTTCTTAATCTCTGTCAGAAGGTCATCAATCTGTCCTTCAATGGGCTTAACCGTAACAAGAGGATCCAATAGTCCGGTAGGTCGTATTACCTGTTCTACCCTTAACAGTTCATGTTCTGCTTCATAATCGGATGGTGTAGCCGAAACAAACATCATCTGGTCTATTTTACCTTCAAACTCCTCAAAGTTCAAGGGGCGGTTATCCATAGCAGAAGGAAGTCTGAAACCAAAATCAACAAGTGTAGTCTTTCTGGCTCTGTCTCCTGCGTACATTCCCCGTATCTGTGGAATAGTAATATGGGATTCATCCACAATAATAAGAAAATCATCAGTAAAATAATTCATGAGAGTATATGGCGTATCACCCGGTTCTCCACCGTATAAATGTCTTGAATAATTCTCTATCCCCGAACAAAACCCCGTTTCCTTAAGCATTTCGATATCATATCTCGTTCTTTCGCCTATTCTCTGGGCTTCAATCAGCCTTTCCTCACCTTCAAAATACCTGATTCTTTCCTTAAGCTCTGCTTCAATAGTTTCTGCTGCTCTTGCGATTTTTTCCTTAGGAATAACGTAATGGGAGGCAGGAAAAACAGCGAAATGGCTCATGGTTGCCTTAACCATTCCTGTTAACGGGTCGATTTCTACAATTCGTTCTATTTCATCGCCAAAAAACTCAATTCTTACCGCTCTATCTGATTCCCAGGCCGGGAATACCTCCAACACATCTCCATGAACTCTGAATTTACCCCGAGTAAAATCAATCTGATTTCTTTCATAGCTGATATTAATCAATTCATGAATAACTTCATCTCTGTCCTTAATCATTCCGGGTCTTAAGGACACAATCATGTTCATGTAATCCGTAGGCGAACCAATTCCGTATATACATGAAACCGATGCCACAACAATTACATCTCTTCTTTCTGATAAGGATGCTGTGGCTGAAAGTCGCAGCTTATCTATTTCATCATTAACAGAAGAATCCTTCTCTATATATGTATCACTGGAGGGCACATAGGCCTCCGGCTGATAATAATCATAATAGGATACAAAATACTCAACTGCATTCTCAGGGAAGAATTCCTTCATCTCTCCATAGAGCTGTCCTGCCAATGTCTTATTATGAGAAATAATAAGTGTTGGCTTATTAAGCCGTTCAATAACATTAGCCATGGTAAAGGTCTTACCGGAGCCTGTAACACCAAGTAGCGTCTGAAACTGATTTCCTTCCTTAAATCCCTTTACAAGTGCTTCTATTGCCTGCGGCTGATCACCGGTAGGCTTGTATTCACTGTGAAGAACAAATTTATCCATTCAATATGCCTCATATATACCAAATTCAAATACGTCTCAGCGTATCTCACTAATGACTTTACGAATCCTAAGTACCTGTTTGGGTGCAACAGACAAAGCATCCACACCCATATCTATCAATCTCTCAACTGCCCTTAAATCACCGGCAAGTTCACCACAAACAGTCACCTGTATATTATTGTTATGAGCATTGTCTACAGTCATCCTAATCATCCTGAAAACAGCCTCATGATACGGATTATAATAATTCTCCAGATTACTGTTATGTCTGTCTACCGCTAAAGCATACTGGGTTAAATCATTGGTTCCTATGCTGAAAAAATCAACCTCTTTAGCAAGCTCGTCTGAAATAATAGCGGCAGCAGGTGTTTCTATCATTATACCCTGTTTTATATCAGGAACCAAAATACCTTCACTGAGCAATTCTTCTTTTGCTTTGTCAAAAAGCTTTTTAACCTGTCTTATTTCATCCACCGAGGTAATCATAGGATACAGAATTGATACCTGTCCGTGTACAGCTGCTCTCTGTATTCCCTTTAACTGCTCAATAAACAACTTTTCATTTGAAAGGCACAACCTTATTGCCCGATTACCAAGAGCAGGATTATCCTCCTTAGCCATAGGCAGCGCTTTAATTTTCTTATCAGCCCCGATATCCATAGTTCTGATTACAATTGGCTTGCCGTTCATTTCCTTAATGATTTTGCTATATATTTCATAATGCTCTAAGGCAGTGGGAAGAGTTTCTCTTTCAAGGAAAATAAACTCTGTGCGAAGAAGTCCTATTCCATCCGCATCATTTACAGCAGCTTCTTTCGTATCTTCTACACCACCTGAATTACATAAGATTTCAAGTCTCTTTCCTGACTTTGTAAATGTAGCCTGCCCTCTGTATTTAAGAAGGTCGAATTGTTCACTTTTTCTATTCTCAATTAATGCAATATAATCATTAATTGTATCATTAGAGGGTTCTAGTATTAATCGGCCATTTATACCGTCAATAATGGCATTTCTGCTATTCCAATCCTTACAGGATCTTATTCCTACAAGCACCGGAATCCCCATCGTCTTTGCCAGAATAACCGTATGCGAATAAGCTGAACCTTCTCTAAGAACCAGCCCCAAAACCATATCCTTATTAAGGCTCATTAATTCACTGGGTGTAATATCTGCTGCGGCAACAATACAAGGCTCACTTAATGTAACCTGTTCCTTTGTTCCACTTAAATGAACTATAAGCTTATTGGCAACATCCTTAAGGTCTATTGCCTTGGCTCTGATGCTTTCATCCTCTACTCCCGAAAAAATTTCATAAAAGAAACGAGTTGCTTCACTTACAGCCCATTCAGCATTTCTGTTTTCTGACATTATATATGACCTTATGCGGGAAATATAATCCTCATCACTTAAAATCATAGACTGTGCCATAAAAATCTCTGCTCCGGGATTGCCATTTATATAAAGTGTCCTATCGTATATTTCACCAAGCTCATTAATAGCCTTAACTCTGGCAGCTTCAAAGCGCTTAAGTTCTTTAGATGTATCTTTTATTTTTTTGTGATTAGGCCGATGTGTATTACTCTCAAAATAAAACATGGCACCTATTGCAATACCCTCTGAGACACCACGTCCCTTTTTTACAGTCATCTCACTCATTAACAATACCTACTTTAATTCTGATTTAATAATTTCCATTGCTCTGTTCAATTGGTTATCTGTTTCATCCTCAAGATAAGCCTCCGAATCAAACTCAATCTCCTCGTCAGGTTCAATTCCTACACCATGAATATTTACTCCGTTTGGTGTGTAATATTTAGAAATAGTGATTTTAACACCGGACCCATCCCCAAGAGGCATCACCTGCTGAACAATGCCCTTGCCAAAGGTAGTAGTTCCTATGACTTTTCCTGCCTTATAATCCTTAAGTGCACCTGTTAAAATCTCTGCAGCCGAAGCACTACCCGAATCCACCAAAACAACAAGTGGATCATCATAATAATGCTCCGCATCAGAAGTATATTCCGAACGTTCTCCCTTCTTGTCTTCAGTATAGACAACAAGTCCCTCCTTAAGAAGCATATCAGCTACTTCAACACTTGTTCTTACACTTCCCCCGGGATTACCTCTAAGGTCAAGCACTAAGCCCTTCATTCCATCCTTTTTAAGGGTGTTTAACTGCTCATTAAACTGTTCAGAAGTAACATCTGTAAATTCAGAAATATAAATATAACCTATTTTATCCTCTAACATTTCACCTTCTACAGAAACAGATTCCACGCTGGCTCTGACAATGTCAAAATATAGGGTATTCTTCTGTCCCTTTCTTTTAACACCTATTTGTACGGTGGTACCTGCTTCACCACGAATCTTAGATACTGTAACGTCAAGGTCATCTCCAACAACATTCTCTCCATCAACCTCAACAATAATGTCGTCAGCAAGAAGTCCTGCCTTCTCTGCAGGTGAGCCCTGAATAGGACGCACTACTGTTACAACCTTGGTCTCCGCATTTTGCGTAAGATATGCGCCAATCCCTTCAAACACACCATCAGAATCCTCTGTAAGCTCTGCATATTCCTCTTCATCATAATATACAGAATACTCATCACCCAAGCCTTCTATCAATCCCTTATACAGTCCATTTTCAAGGCCTTCTCTATCGTATTCCTCAAGATAATTCTTTTCGATTATGCTTGTTAAAACATCAATCTTCTTTTTCGTTTTATCATCTATTACTGAATTTTTAGTTGTTCCATATCTTAAGGCCGCTATATCGATCAAATCAGTTCCAAGCTTAGAAACAAATCTTATTCCCGATATAATAACAATAATTATAATAGCAGCCACGAAGCCCTGAATTCTGCCTTTTTTTAACTGTTTCTTTTTCAGAACGGATAATATTTCTTCTTCATTGGCTGTAAGCCCATCCTCTCTTTCCTCATATTCACTGTAATTCATTTCATCATTATTCATTATAAAAAACCTTTCTGTTCAAATATATTTAAAACTTCCAATTATATTTTTCGCCATCTCCAAAATATGAAGATGGCGAAGAATAGACATATCTATAAAACTAACGTTAATAATCATCATTTAAGATATTTCCATGGAGAGACATAGGAGCCATTCTCTCTTACACCAAAATGAAGGTGTGGACCTGTACTTCTTCCTGTAGAACCAACTGCGGCAATCTTACTTCCCTTGGACACTGACTGTCCTTTAGATACATACAATGCAGAGGCATGCATATAAATGGTATACACACCATCACCATGATCAAGCATTACATAATTCCCCATACTTGAGGAATATGCAGCGGCAACAACGTCACCATCATAAGCGGCAAGAATTGCAGAACCTGTGGGAGCAGCCAAATCCACTCCATTGTGCATTTTATTAACTCCCAAAGTAGGATGCATTCTCATACCATAGTCATCAGATATTCGTGTATATGACGGACATGGAAAAGTAAATTTACCTCCGTTAAAGGAACGTGCCTTCTTATTCTGCTCCTCTAACTTCTTTTTCTCAGCAGCTATAGTCTGCTCTAATGCCTTAATTATTTCATCCTGAGCGGCTATCTCGGCTTCATATTCAGCAACTGCTGCCTCTTTATTGGCTATATCACTTTCATATCTGGCTATTTCAGCTTCCTTCGAGCCAATAAGCTCTTCCAACGCTGACTGTTCTGATTCAAGGTCTGATTTACTATCTTCAAGCTGAGCCTCTTCTTCTTCAAGTACAGCCTTTGTATCACTTATTCTCTGTGTAGTTTCAACGTATTTATCAAGCATCTTCCTGTCATAGGCTGATAACTGATTAACAAACTCAGCACGATTAAGAAATTCAACAAAGGATGTGGAATTAAGAATCATCTCCACGTTAGAAGTCTTGCCTTTCTCATAGATAAACTGAATACGCTTTTTCATAAGAGCATACTGCTCTTGACTGTCCCAAATAGCATCCTCCAGCTCACGTCTTGTAACCTCAATTTCATCCTCTTTATCAGAAATCTGTTCCTTGAGGGTCTCAATATTAGCATTGATTTTTTCAAGATTCGCATCCAGCTCTGTAATGTAAGCGCTAAGATTATTCTTCGCGCTCTCAAGCTCCTGAATAAGAGCCTTAACATCTGTAAGCCCCTTTTTAAGTGAAGCCTTACTATTCTCGGCACTTTTCTTCTCCTGCTCACTCTTTTTAATAACATCATTTGTTAAAGTAGCAGCATTAAGCGGTGTTTGCGTTTCCATAGCAATTACAATTGCCAGCGTAAACGCAAGGCCCTTTTTGAACCATTTTCTCTTTATCATATTGTCCCCTTATTATAAAACATGCAGAACTATACATCCATTTATGATACTACCTGCTCCCCAACAGGTAATATTAAGTGTCTTACACCTTCAAATGTTTACGTATTGTAATAAAGCTTCCGATAAATCCAAGACCAACTCCAAGGAATAATGAAATAGGAATCAGCATTGAAAAAATATCTCTAACACTCATAAACTGCAACAAATCATTAAGCACAGCAAACTGCTGTACCGCATAAACAATAATATTAGTATAAATGAAATATACAGCAATCAAAGGTAGTGCAGCTCCTATAACTCCCAGCAAGATACCCTCAATAAGGAAAGGTGATCTTACAACAAAGTCAGTGGCACCAATAAGCTTCATAATACCAATTTCTTCTCTTCTAACTGAAATACCCATTGCAACAGTGTTGCTAATAAGAAAAAGTGATACGGCAAGAAGTATTCCAATAATACCAAAGGATACGTAGCTTATCAACGTATTAACATTCGTCAGAATATTGGCAGTTGCATCCGATCTGTTAATCTCACGAATGCCCTCAACATTCTCAAGATAAGATACAAGAGCTCCCTGCTTGGAAACATCCTTCATGTATATCTCAAAGTTCTCGCTGCCCTCTAATGGGTTATCACCCTCATAGCCATCTGCATATTCTCCAAGATAGTCCTGTTTAAAAGACTCCCATGCCTCTGTAGCAGATACAAAGGAAACAGAAGCAACCTCAGGACGATTTTTAATATCTTCACCTATCTCCTGAATACGTTCATCTGTAACATCTTCATCAAAGAAAATAGTAACAGCAACATTCGTCTCTGCCTTCTCAATACTGTACCTTACATTAACAACTACAGAATAGAATAATCCAAAAAGGAAAACACAGGCTGCTATAGTAGCAATTGTTGCCAGTGAAAAAATCTTATTTCGAAAAATATTCTTAAAACCCTGTTTAAAGGTATAAATAAATGTACTAATCCTCATCTATATACTCACCCTTCTCTTCATCACTTACTATTACGCCCTTTTTAACCGTAACAACACGTTTACGCATAGCATTAACTATTTCACGGTTATGGGTTACAACAACTACTGTTGTTCCACGACGGTTTATTTCCTCTAAAAGCTTCATGATTTCCCATGAATTCTTCGGGTCAAGATTACCTGTAGGCTCATCGGCTAGAAGAATAGGTGGATTATTTACAAGTGCTCTTGCCAATGCAACTCGCTGCTGCTCACCACCGGATAACTGCTTGGTCTTTGCCTTATACTTACCTGCAAGACCAACAAGTGACAGCATAGCAGGAACATTCTTCTTAATCTGTCTTGTAGGCACCTCTATAACACGCTGTGCAAAGGCAACATTTTCATAAACATTACGATCCTTTAATAATCTGAAATCCTGAAACACAACTCCAATATTTCTTCTAAACTTAGGAATCTTACGTCTTCTGATTTTGGCCAAATCATAATTATTTACAATAATACGTCCACTGGTAGGGGTAAGTTCCCTTAAAAGTAGCTTAATCATTGTAGACTTACCGGAACCGGAGTCACCAACAATAAATACAAATTCTCCCTTGTCAATCTGTAAATTTACATTGTTAAGCGCCGGGATTCCATCATTAGAATAGCTCTTACTGACATTCTCAAGTGTAATCATTTCTACTCTCCTAAAAATCAAAATCTTCCATATATTTCATATACTTAACTACCATAAGTGCAATTTTAAATGTAATTGCATCCTCAAACACTCTAAGATCAAGCCCTGTTATTTTCTGAAGCTTATCCAGTCTGTATACAAGAGTATTTCTATGAATGTATAGCTGACGACTTGTTTCAGATACATTAAGGCTGTTCTCAAAAAACTTGTTTATGGTAGTAATTGTTTCATCATCAAAATCATCAGGTGACTTTCCATCGAAAATCTCCTTAATAAACATACGGCATAAAGGAATAGGTAACTGATAAATTAGTCGTCCAATTCCCAATTCGCTGTATGCAATAACATTTCTGTCATCAAAGAAAATCTTGCCTACATCCAGAGCCATCTTGGCTTCCTTATATGAACGGCTAACCTCACGTATTTCATTAACTATTGTTCCGTAGGAAATATGTAAATTCTTATGACCCTTTGCGTAGAAGTAATCAAATATCTGAGTTGCAGCCTTATGCGCTTCCTCATAACCCTCATTAGGCTCTAATTCTCTGATAACAATAACATTTTCTTCATCAACAGCAGTAATAAAATCCTTGGTTCTTCCTGCGAAGAGATTTCTCACACCCTCGAGGAAATTATTATCCTTATCACTGGCAGCCTCAGCCACAATAACAACTCGTCTAACCTCTGCTTCTACACGAAGCTTGGCAGAACGTGTATAAATATCTACTAACAAAAGGTTGTCCAGCAACAGATTTTTAATGAAATTGTCTTTATCAAAACGTTCCTTGTACGCAACAAGTAAATTCTGAACCTGGAAGGCCGCAATCTTGCCAACTGTATAGGCATTCTCAGAACTTCCCTGAGCTACAATAATATACTCAAGCTGTACTTCATCATATACTTTGAAAAACTGATATCCCTGAATCTCCTGACTGTCAGCAGGTGAATCTGAAAAATTAACTGCTGCCTCTTGAAAATCCACTGAATCCTTAAATGTTGCGGCAAGAATCTTGCCATCGGTATCTATAACTCCCAATTCAATTTTGGTAATTCCCTTAAGACCATCCAATGTTGTTTGTAAGATTTGATTCGATATCATTCCTGTCTCCTTTTCCCCAATACTCTTCCGGTCAATAAATTTTACCCATACACTAAATATTCTAATACAAATACGGAAAAAAATAAAGAAAAACTATATTTAGTTGAAAAACAAACACCCCTAGATTAGAATATTAAAGATAATAGATGAATATGGGAGCTTTAAAATGGATCAAAAAGAAAAGACTAACCAACTGCTGGTAGTAAAAACAGATATTCTCTTAGCGTACCTTCTCGTCGTAGCAGGTGCTATAATTTATATTTCTCTTACCTTTAACAATAATGTATGGCTCGACGAGGCCTTTACAGCCACTCTTGTCAACGGAAGCTTCAAAGAAGTATTGGACAGGTCAATGGCGGACACCTTGCCTCCACTTTATAATCTGTTGTTGCGACTCACTACACTGATTTTTGGTTACCGGGTTCCCGTAATGAAAATCACCAGCGCAGTACCTATGATTATTACAATGATTTTAGGTGCCACAACAGTCAGAAAACGCTTTGGTGCAATTACTTCATATATATTTATTCTCGCTGTAACCTTCATGCCAAATATGATGTTCTATGGCGTAGAAATTCGTATGTACAGCCTTGGTTTTCTTTTTGCAACAGCCTCCGGAATATATATGTACGAGGTACTTTTGGAGCCCACCTTAAAAAACTGGTGCATTTTTACCATTGTAAGTGTCCTTGCAGGCTATTCTCACCATTTTGCATTTGTTACAGTTGGCTTTGTATATCTTTTTCTTTTAATTGTTTCTATACGCAATACTCTTCTTTATAAAAAGTCAGAACCGGGTATTGCCCCCGCCAAAATCAATATAAAGTCCTTCCTTTTATGTGTGCTTGTAACCTTTATTCTGTATTTTCCATGCCTGTTAACCACTCTTAAGCAGTTAAAAAGCGTAAGCGGTTATTTTTCCATGCCGGAGGTTACACTTTCAGTATTCGCCAAATACTGTCGTTACCCATTTACGGTAGGCTTTACTCCTTTAAGCGGTATTCTTCTTGTATTGATTTTTGTTCTATATTTTATAACTTTACTCAAGAAAAATAAAACACTTAAGGATTATTATTCCCTATGGTGTCTCATCATATTCTATGGCGTTTTGCTTTTTGGAACCCTTGTTTCCAAAATCATGACCGCGAATATATTCGTTGACAGATATCTGTTCTTCGCCCTCGGTCTTGTATGGTTATTCTTTTCAATCTCTATAGGAACAAGCAAATCAAAATTCATATATGCAGTGTTTGTATTAGAAATAGCAGTAGGCATTGTTTCCTACAAAGATGCCCTTTCTTCCGAATACGCCAAGGGTGCCGATACGCTCACCGAATTCTTAAAAGCAAACGTTTCTGAAGGCGATGCATTATACACCTTGGAGGATTATGAAGAGTTGGCATACTGCTTACCCTTTTATGATAATGATTTTACAAATTACGAGGATTTACAGGAGGCTGTTGACAATTCACAGGGCAACACAATCTGGTGTGCAGTTCTTGATGGTTATGATATTTCAGGAAAACATCCTGATGGCAATCTTGGTTACAAAGCCTATGTAGAAGAAATAGAAGCCTTAGGCTATGAAATGATTAAAGAAGGGGATTTTACTTTCGACAGATATAGCTTCAAGCTATATACACTAAAAAAGGGACTGTAAAAAACAGCCCCTTTTTTAACCATTAAATTTCTGATACAAGTCGTTATAATGAAATA
This sequence comes from Lachnospiraceae bacterium, assembly GCA_045627745.1. Lineage (GTDB taxonomy): Bacteria > Bacillota > Clostridia > Lachnospirales > Lachnospiraceae > UBA2868. The sequence goes on from JAZQOI010000032.1 coordinate 20,068, forward strand.
TCAACATTCCCACCAACTTCCGGATTTACAGACTGCTCCATTACAACCTTTGTCATCATATCTCCGGCTTCCTGAAAATTATCAAGTGACTTAGAAAGCATCGCCACCGAAAAATCATTCATGACCTTGTTCTGCGACATAGCCATTGATAATGCAGGAATATCAATCGAACCTACTATTTCCACGGGATTACCTCCTTCCCTTCCAATTCAAATACGCCTCGACGTATTTGACTCAAGCTGCGTCGAAAGGGCTTAAGCGCCAAAGAGGATTGCACCTCTCCGCATTAAAGCTTATTTCCCACCTACGTGCCCTTGGCGAATAAAATGGATATCCGCTTCTAACTATAAATTATATCGGATATTATCTCAAAAAATAAAGAGGTTATAAAAATTTTATAATTAGCCATTATAAATCATTGGAAAAATATATTCCATCAACTTATCAAGGAAGAATATGACAAATATGCATAAAGCAATTGCAACATATCCTGTAAAAGTAAGGAGTGGAGTCTTTTTTTCTAAATTCTCCTCACAGGGTACCTCATCAGACTCATCCTCAGCACCTCCGGTAGCCTTATTTTTCACAAAAATGTTCTTAACCTTATCATAATTTCCCTCATTCCTGCATATAGCAATATATACAACTACAGCTAAAGCCGTAGAAAATACAGCTACAACAGCATAAGCACCTATTGCCTTAAAAAGAATGTCATTGGTTACGGTTTCCTGAGCAGACTGACTATACATATCCTCCATACCAAGGAATTTAAGTATCTTTACTGTACCAATAGCAAGAATAGAATTCCAGGTATTAATTGTTGCATGAGCAGTAAATGAGCCAAGAATGCTTCCTGTAGCCTCTACCAGCAGTGAAAAGGCAATTCCCATAGGTATAGCATAAAACATCTGATTAATATTAAGATGAAGCAGCCCAAAAAATACTCCGGTAATAATAGCCGCACCAAGAACCCTTCCACTTTTTTTTAAGCCATGAAAAATCACACCGCGAAATACAAACTCTTCACAAAAGGGTCCCACGAATCCTATAAACAATACCGATGCAATCATAGGCATATCCATAAGCTCCACTGACAACTGCGCAACCTCATTTGTTGTAAATAACTGAGAAATCAGATTAAACAATGTAATCAAAGGGCTAAACAGTACCATAAAAAGTACAATATACAAAACCGTTGTGAATTTGATTTTTTTAATGGGAACCCAATCGGATAATTCACATTTATTCACAAGCAAAAAAATAAATGCAGGAATTAAAATCGTACACTGACTAAGAATTAACTCCACATAAATATTGATATCACAACGCAAAAGGAGTACCGACAATAGCATCGACACTCCAAAATTAACCAACAGAACAATAAAGAATAAATTGTTAACTTTTTTACAGGTATTCATACAATAAAACCATTTCCTCAAATCTATTTTATGGCAATTGCCTCGATTTCCAACAGAACATCCTTAGGAAGTCTTGCTACTTCAACACAGCTTCTTGCGGGATAATTACCCTCAAAAAATGTCGCATAAACCTCATTGATTTGTGAAAAATGATTCATATCCTTAATAAACACTGTTGTTTTAATTACTTTATCCATACTGCTTCCAACAGATTCAAGAAGTCCCTTCACATTAAGCAATGCTCTTTCCGTCTGATTGGCAATACCCGATACAATCTCTCCCGTTTCAGGAACAATCGGAATCATACCGGAAGTATAAATAATTCCATTTACTTCAATTGCCTGAGAATAAGGACCGATTGCTGATGGTGCCTTATCTGTACTAATTACTGTTTTCTCCATAACTGTCCTCCTATTACAATCAAGTCTATCGCTTTACAAGTCTTATACATTTATCTGTAATTTCGATTTTGCGTTCCTTATAGAGCTTACCTACAGCGCGTTTAAACTCATTCTTACTCATGTTAAATTCACGCTTTATAGTCTCAGGTGATGCCTTATCATTAAAAGGAAGCACCCCATCAAAATCCTCAATTACGGAAAGAATCTTATCTGCATCCTCGTCCATTTGAAGATATGATGCTTTTCTTATGCTAAGATTCATTTTACCATCTTCACGAACCTCAGTAACTCTAGCAGATATTTCCTCCCCGACCTTAATATTACCAAACAATTCCTTCTTAGGTATCAGTCCTGAATATTCATTATCTACAGCAACAAATGCCCCAAAATTATCGCTAATCTGGTACACACGTCCGGTTACGACATCTGATGCCTTGTAATTATGGTCTGTTCTTAAATATTCATACACATTCATAGTAAGGCAAAGTCGCCCGGTCTTATCTATATACAGAGCCACAAGACATTCCTCACCGGGATGAACCTTTTTTGTTTGCTGTTTAAAGGGAAGAAGCAAGTCCTTCTCAAGTCCCCAATCCACAAAGGCACCAATCTTGCCAACTTCAACAACCTTTAGCAATGCTACCTCATTAAGCATCAGCTTCGGTCGATTAACAGTGGCTATAAGTCTGTCCTTAGAGTCCTTATACAGAAATACCTCCAACTCATTACCGGGCTCTGTTCCAGCCGGAACCTGCTTTATTGGAAGTAATACCTTATCCTCAGAATATCTTGATTCACCAAGATATACCCCATGTTCAGTTCTGTTTATCACAACAAGACGCTGTGTTTTTCCTAATTCTAACATTCACAATTCACCTAAAAATCCGATTCTGTAAAACCCGGTCAGCTCTTTGTCTTTTCTTCTTTAAGCTTCTTAGCCTCTTTATCAAAAAAATTATCAATAATCGACTTTATTTTAACAGGCTCGGTAGTTTTCAAAATATATCCTGAAACATTATACGGCATAATCTTGGATACGCTCTCCTTATCATGCTTTCCGGTTAAAAAAATCACAGGAATACCGAACTGTCTCTCATTGGAACGCATTCTCTCTACAACCTCGGCACCGGAATAAACCGGCATCTCATAATCAAGTAATACAAGATCAGGCTTGCTGTTTTCAAGAAAAGAAAGCGCATTTATTGACGAATTCATCATAGTAACTTTATAGTCAGGCTCAAGCACTGACTTTACTGTACGAAGAAGTACTCCGTTATCATCCACAGCCAAAATATGCTTCTTCTTTGCTATATTGGAAAAGCTTTTAACCTTGGCAACGAATTTATCAACAACTTCCTTAGTATTAATAGGACGTTCGTAAATATCCCCAATGATTTCCTCCGGAAAATCAGCCACCACCTGTCCAAGCTCCGATGGATATCCCATAAGGAACACTCTTTTTTCATCATCAATGCACAGCTTGCGTATTGCTGAAAATGCATCACGCCTGCTAAGAGTAGCCTCTTCAATATACAGAAATAAGGCGTCAACGTCTATGGCGCCTCTTTGAATTGCATATACTGCAGTGGAACATTCACTGCATTCTAGTCCTGCACTCCTAAAGCCTTCATACAGGGCTTTAACAACAAAGGAACTGGTATCTCCTACAAAAAGAACCTTATGCAACGCTATTTCCCTCCAAGCAATTGGATGATTTCATCCCTTGCAACATTGGCAACAAGTGATTTGAGCTTGACATATGTACCCTGAAAATTATCCGGCATTTTGTATGTTTCAAGCATATCCATTATTTCATCAATACCATCAAAATCAAAAGAATCAGCAAACGAAACAATGTTGGCAATTGATTCCTTAAGTAGGGCATCATCAATAACAGAGTCACTACCATTGTTTTTTTCATATACACCGGCAAGCTTATCTCTAAGATTATCAAGCTCTAACAGAAATCTTCCCGTCTCTGCCTTAATAATCACATCATTTTCATCCTTGCCTGCAAGCTCAAGCTTATAAGCAAAGTCACCTAACTCATATTCACCAATAAGACGCAGCGTACTCTTCATTCCATGAACCAAAACAGCATAATTCTTCCAGTTACATGCAATAAAAGTCTCTTTAATATGTTCGATATTATCATTTAACGTAAGATAAAAATCATTAACGCAGTCAACATATACCTCATCATCTCCAAGGCTGTCTGCTGCTTTTCTGGCTTCCAAACCACATTCTTTACATAAACGTCCAATAATCTCTTCTGTCATTAGTATTCACCCTGATTATACTTTTTCAACAAACTATGTATTCTCTCATTTGGATTAAGAAGATCCGAAATAGATGTATCATGGTTAAGAGTATCAATAATATAAGCAATGTATTTACTCATATCGCAGTTGACATAATATGGTTTTTCCAACAACTCAGGTGTCTGATATACAAGGTTAGTTGTAAGAACCTTATCAATAAGTCCTTCCTCGTAAGCCTTATCAAATACCTCAAGTCCATTTGTGAAAAGTCCAAAGGTAGCAGCAATAAAGATTCTGCCTGCATTACGTTTCTTAAGCTGTCTTGCAACATCAAGAACGCTTTCGCCGGAAGAAATCATATCATCAACTACAAGCACATCCTTACCTTCAACAGAAGAACCAAGGAACTCGTGACTTACAATAGGATTACGTCCATTGACAACTCTTGTATAATCACGTCTCTTGTAGAACATACCCATATCAATTCCAAGCATATTAGCAAGATAAATTGCTCTGCTCATACCACCTTCATCAGGACTTATCATCATCATATGCTCCGAATCTATCTTAAGATCCTTAACATTCTTAAGGAGACCCTTTACAAACTGATATGCAGGCTGAACCGTTTCAAAGCCTGAAAGCGGAATAGCATTCTGAACTCTTGCATCATGAGCATCGAAGGTAATAATATTATCAACACCCATTTTAATCATTTCCTGAAGAGCAAGGGCACAATCAAGAGACTCTCTTGCACTTCTCTTATGCTGACGACTTTCGTAAAGGAAAGGCATAATAACCGTAATTCTTCTTGCCTTACCACCTACTGCGGCAATTATTCTCTTAAGATCCTGATAATGATCATCAGGTGACATATGATTTTCCTGACCGCAAAGTGAATAGGTAAGACTGTAATTGGTAATATCCACCAAAATATACAAGTCGGTACCTCTTACAGACTCATTAATAATACCCTTTGCCTCACCGGTACCAAATCTGGATATTTTTGCATCAAGCACATATGAATCTCTCTGATATCCGGAAAAAGCTAAAGAATTCTTATGCTCATTCTCTCTCTCTGTTCTCCACTTAACAAGATAGCTGTCAACACTCTCTCCTAAGTCCTTGCACCCCTCCAAAGGAATGATTCTCAATGAACCTACAGGTATTGACTCCAGATTACGCTTTTCTTCACGATTAGCCATGAAATAATCCTCTCTTTCTAAGGTAAAAATTCCGGTTACAAACCAAGTCTTTTTTTATTAACTCTTATATCTTCATTATCAAATTTCTTAGCATCAAAAGAGCTGAACAGTCGGGAAAATACACGATTCGAATATATATCTCTAATTGTTGCAAAATCAAGATTAGTAGAGATTATCATTGATTTGTGTCTTAAATCACGCTCATTTAAAATCATAAATAGCTGATTCTGAACAAAGCTGTTTGTACTCTCAGTGCCTAAATCATCAATTATAAGCAGGTCACAATCATATATATGTTCATGGAATCTGTCAATATCTTCCTCTTCACTCTTTGCTCTAAAAACATACTTAGCAAGTGTATCAAATAATTGTGCAGATGTAAAGTAAAGCACAGAATAGCCTCTGTCAAGAATCTCCTTGGCAATGCAGTTGGTCATAAAGGTCTTGCCACAGCCCACATCGCCCATAAACAAAAGGTTTCTGCCCTTAACGCTAAATTCATCAACAAATGCCTTACAATCATTTACCAGCTTATTAACATCCTCAAGCTTATCGTCAGGGAATAAATCATAATCAAAGGTAGAGAAATTCTCCTGCTTTAGCTTATCAGCCAAATTGGACTGATAATATAATTTATTAATGATTGCCTGTTTAAAACAGCTACATTTTATATTATCAACATAGCCTGTATCCTTACATTCCTTGCAAGAATAAATGGGATCAAGATAATCGGCGGGAAGCTTAAGCTTTAATAAAAGCTCTGTCTTTTGCGCAGCAACCTCCTTAATCCTTTGTCGTAAAACAGTTAAGGCATCCAAATCACCGTCGATCAACTTCTTCCCCAGCTCCAGGGAATATTGTGCAACAGATGAATCGAGTGCCTTGTATTCCGGTAATTTATCATAAACGTAGTTCTTGCGTTCCTCGCTTATGTGTCTGTTCTTATTTCTTGTTTCCTCGTAAGTACGCATTATCTCATCGTACTGTGCATTAGAAATAGACATATTAACTCCTAGAATATTTATTTTGAAAAAACTTCCTTCTCCAGTAAATCAAAATCATAATCGCGTTGCTTGAAATTATTAAACGAACTATTTACCGCAGCGGAATGAGCAACCTTTTTCTTACGTAAATCAGCCTCTTCCTTCTTACCGGCAAATTCCTTCTTTCTGGAATGTTCAAGATCAAGTTTCCTGATTCCGTCAAAGTCAGTTACATTATTCTCTTTCCAATTATACAATATTGAGTCCGCATATTCAAAGCTTGCGCTATGAATTTGCATAATAGTTCTGTTGCAGGCTTCACGAATCATATCCATACCAAAGCCGTACATATTTGTCCATTTATAAACATAGGATATTTCCGGCTCTACAGGTGAGCGACCGTTAATACCAAAGGCCTTAAGTACCTCATAGGATTCCCTGCTTGGACGAAGTGCACGAAGCTTAGCTTCTTCTGCAGTAGTAACTCCCGTAAGTGCCCAATTCTTGGCAACGGTTTCAATATATGCAATATTAGTCTTCTTATTATCAGCGCAGTACTCGAAAACGTATTCAATCAAATCTGCGTCAAATCCATATTCCTCATACATAAAGATTATAGAAGAAATTTCATCAGGTCTTAAGGTCTTGCATAAATAGGTTTCAGCAACAAAGAACACCTGTGATATGGATGAATTGGACATGTACTTACTGATTTCCTCAGCAGAATACAGCTTCTTATTGGAAAAATCAACCACCTTTATCACATCCTTAATATCATTCTCACTCTTATTTGAAACAGGCTCTTCCTTCTTTATTTTCACTTCACTTGAAGTCACACCTGACACACTCTTTTCTTCATTGTCTATGTGCCTATTATCAGCGCATACCTCTAATGACTTTTCAAGCTTACTCCATCTGCTCAAATCACACAGACATATAGACGTAATATTACCATTAGATGTTGAGCTGCATGACAAAACGCCCTGCTCATCCCAGTGTCTTAATGCGCGAACAACATCCTGTTCCGTATAATTAAAATAATCCGCAATTGTAGACACAGAAATTCTTACGCCATTATTAAGACAGCGTAACAGATACAAATATATTTTAATCTGCGCTTCATTAGCCCCTAACATATACTCGTCAATAAACCTGTTAGAGACAACAGTAACGTCAGCTACATAATCATTTGTCAACGTAATGTAACTCATGCAACATACCACCATTTTCTAATTTCATCAGTAACTTTTCTTAACATATCTTTTAAGCAAGGAAAATTATACCATAGAGGTCTTCAATTTCAAACAACTTGTTATGCCCAGTCCGGCTTCCTTCCATGCACAAAAAAATTGTGGATAACTGCACGCACATATGTTCATTTAACTTATGTAACTTAGAAAAAAATTGTTCCAACACCCATTTTATATATTATTTTCGTAAAATATATAAATTACAATTTCTAATTATGTCAACTAAAATATCCACAAGCAATTTGGGATAACTTTCCCGCCTTACCTGTGGATATTGTGAATAACTTATCTTCCCAGTAGGTGTTCGCCCACTTCTACAATATTTCCGGCTCCCATAGTTATCAACAGATCGCCGCCTAAACTTTTTTCCAGCAAAAAGTTTTCAATCAAATCAAAGGAATCAAAATAATAGCTTTCTACACCCTTCTTAGTAAGCTCATCACAAATAAGCTTAGAGCTAACCCCTAAGGTATCAGTCTCCCTCGCAGCGTAAATAGGTGCTAAAACAACTACATCAGCCATAGCAAGTGCATCTACAAAATCATCAAAAAACGCCTTGGTTCGTGTATAGGTGTGAGGCTGGAATACACATACAACGCGACCGTCAGTATACTTTCTGGCAGCGTTCAGTGTAGCCTTTATTTCTGTAGGATGATGAGCATAATCATCTATTATCGTAATATCTCCAAGAGTTCCCTTAAGCTCAAATCTTCTTCCGGTTCCATGGAACTTATTAAAGCCATTATTTATTACAGCTCCCTCAAGCCTAAGATAATCAGCAAGAGCTATAGCCGCAAGAGCGTTGGAAACATTATGTATTCCGGGTACCTGTAAACTGTATTCATTTTCCATACCCTCAGGTGAAACAGCAATAAAGGTTGCCTGACCCTTATTATTAAATACAATATTCTTTGCTGTATAATCAGCATCTTTATCTGCCGAAAATGTAATAACCTTACACTTTAGACCATTTGTTATCTCTTCATAATTGTCAATATCACCATTAATGATTAATAGACCGTCCTCGGGAAGAAGCTCACAAAATTTCCTGAAGGAATTTCTAATATCATTAATATCCTTAAAGAAATCAAGATGATCCTCCTCGATATTCAGAATAATATTGATTTTAGGGAAAAAGCTTAGAAAGCTGTTTGTATATTCGCAAGCCTCTGTAACAAATACCCCTGAATGACCTATTCTTAAGTTGCCGCCAATTTCCTTAAGCATTCCACCTACAGATATCGTAGGGTCAAGACCTGCCTCCATTAAAATATCTGTAACCATAGAGGTTGTCGTCGTCTTTCCATGAGTGCCGGCAATAGCAACAGGCAGCTCATAATTAGTCATTATCTGACCAAGAAGCTCTGCCCTTGTAAGCTTAGGAATATTCCTTCTTACACACTCCATAAATTCTTCATTATCAGGATGAATGGCAGCAGTATATACCATTAATTCCACATCAGCTTCGATATTCTCAGCCTTCTGACCATAATATATAACACAGCCCTTATCAGCAAGGCTTGCAGTAAGCTCTGTCTGTGCTCTGTCTGAGCCGGTTACACTAAATCCCTTATCGAGAAGTATTTCTGCAAGACCGCTCATACTAATGCCGCCAATTCCCATAAAATGAACCTTAATAGGTTTGTTAAAATCAACCTTATACATTTTTTGCCTCCTAAACGTTTGAGGAATTGAGATATTTAATTTGTTCTTCTGTAAGTGTATCTATGTTTTTACCAAGGAATTTAAGCTTACGAATTGCCACATCATTGTCTACTTCCTTAGGTACATCAATAATCATCTTATCAAGCTCACCGGCATGTTCTACAAGATATTTAGCGCTGAGAGCCTGAATTGCAAATGACATATCCATAATTTCTGCCGGATGTCCATCACCTGCTGCCAGATTAACAAGACGTCCCTCAGCAAGAATGTATACCCACTGACCGGTCTTAAGCTTGTATCCCATTATATTTTTGCGCATCTCACGCTTTTCAACAGCATTTGCCTTAAGCCATGCCATATCTATTTCGCAATCAAAATGACCTGCATTACACATTATTGCACCGTCTTTCACAACCGCAAAATCCTCAGCATCAATAACCTTCTCACAGCCTGTAACCGTAACGAAAAAGTCACCCACCTTAGCAGCATCATTCATAGGCATAACCTCGAAGCCGTCCATAACTGCCTCAATTGCCTTAACAGGATCAACCTCTGTAACAATTACTCTTGCTCCAAGACCCTTAGCACGCATTGCAACACCCTTGCCACACCAGCCATAGCCTGCAACTACTACGATTTTGCCTGCAACAATAAGATTGGTAGTTCTATTAATTCCATCCCATACCGACTGTCCCGTGCCATAACGATTATCAAAGAAATGCTTACAGTCAGCATTATTAACAAGAACCATAGGGAACTTAAGAGCACCCTCTCTGTCCATGGCTAAGAGACGCAAAATTCCTGTTGTAGTCTCCTCACATCCACCGATTACGTTAGGTATAAGATGTGTCATTTCTGTATGCATCATGTGAACCAAATCTCCACCGTCATCAATAATAATATTAGGTCCCACCTCAAGTACGGCACGTATATGATTATTATATTCCTCCGGAGTAGAATCATACCAGGCATGCACCTCAAGACCTGCCTTTACAAGAGCTGCTGCCACATCATCCTGAGTAGATAATGGATTACTTCCCGTAACATACATATCTGCACCACCTGCCTTTAATACAAGACAAAGATACGCTGTCTTGGCTTCAAGATGAACAGATAATGCCACCTTTTTGCCTGCGAAGGGCTTTGTTTCTGAGAATTCCTTTTCAAGAGTTCTTAATAAATCACAGTTTCTCTTAACCCATTCAATTTTTCTCTCACCTGATTCGGCAAGATTAATGTCTCTGATTTCACTACTCATAAATAATCTCCTTCGTGTTAACTAATTATTATTATTATTATATATATCTATATAGAAGATACTGTCCAAAGGTATCTACATATTCCAGATTATAATCGGCAAGATTCCAGTATATATTACCATCATCAGCACTTTTTGTCCCTATCTTAAGTAAATTATCATCTGTGATATTAGGGGTTCTGTCACCTACAAAATTAACATCCTCCGTATAGCCCTTCTGATTAACACTTGTGTTTCCAAACTCATGATAAACCGAATTAAAAACAATATACTGCATATTGTTCTCTCTTGCCACTTCGTTAACAAAATTCAAATCAGGTACAGCAGTAATCATTTCATCACAGGCTTTGACTTTATTCTCATCCCATTCATAGGCTATTCTTCCGTAGGTGGCATTTTCTCCGAAAAGCATATTGATATAGGAAGAATATTGTCTGGGAACATGAGCAATCTCATAGGGAACAACTATATTTACATCCTCTGTGTCACTGCTACGCTCACTAAGAACATAGTCACATATATTAAGAACATCCTGAGGAAGCTTGTAAATATTCTCTGAGGGCTCATACATAGCATTGGAGAACTTAAAAACACCGCAGAAGAAAATCACAGGCACAAGAAGCAGCAAAGCAAGTGTCTGCTTTCTACTGTCCTTAATTCCTTCAAGAAAGCATGCACCAAACAACGCAACTACTACAGGAGTCATCAATACCCAGAAGGCTCTTGCTGTAATATCAGAATCCACCTGATAAAAGCAATTAAGAACGGGAAATGCAAAATACACTGCAACAACAAGTAACACCATGGGTTTAAGAAGTGTATCCGTAAATTTTGACTTTTTATAATAAAAACCAAAAAACAACAGTGCGCAAAAATATAACCCCATGTACATTCCGTTTCCGGTGTAATCATTATTCAAATGTATAACGTCAAGAATAATCTGTTTCATAAGCTTACTTCCAACAATGAGCCTGTGCCCATTTCATTATTACCAGCATAATAACATTAACACTTAAACAGCTAAAAATTTTTATAAAAACCGGAAATGATTTTCTTATAAAACCATTTACCAAGGCATATGCAAAACAAATCATTGCGGTAAGAACAATACCCATTCCCGATGTCATAATATTGGCTAGCAAAAGCCCTGCAAGCAGTAAATAATGCTTAAGCTCGATGGTTTCGAGCCTTGTAACCTTCATGAATACGTATAGCAACATAGGTATTAGTATCATGCACATAACACTTCTGCCCTGCCAGATAATACCAAGCAATGTATAACCGTAGGTATAAATACTCTCAAAGGAAAAGCATATAATAAGAGCAAGAATAAGCATATACTGACCAATTGATTTAATATTATCCTCAAAGAAAAACCTTCCTATCAGATAGAATACAGTATAGGACAACAAAATCAATAATGCAGGCATTACACTATGTGCGCAAACCGCAGGCTGAAGCCTGAAAAGTGAACTAAGCAAAGCAATGCACAGCGGATATGGCGAAGCTACCTCCTTAAAGGTTTCACCTATGGGATAATCAAAAAAACGTCCTGTAATAGGATGATATTTAAGCATTGTATCCCTTTCCACAGCCTCAACCGCCTCTGCAATAAATCTTGCATCATCAGTGTCAATATGTCTGAACACAACCAGTAAAGCTATCTGAAATAGAATAACAAGCGCTGCGAATATACAGGTAACCTTAGTCAGTGTGTCACTCTTACATATTTTTGCAACAATACAGCCCTTTGCCTTAATCTGTTTAATGGTATCTTTGCTACGCACCAAAGACAATGCCGCAAGAATAATCATAACTGCAATAAATGTATTCTTAAGCACATGAAATGGCACCGACAGAAAAATCATAGGCGTGGCAAGCACTTCAAATACAATGCACATAATTACAAAGCCAAATGCATAGCATTCCGCAATTGAAAAGTCATCCTTATCAAATCCCTTAACTAAAAGCATTCCCACAATCGGCAACACAATAAAGGACCATATGATAATCAGTAAAACACTTAAAGCACTCATTTTTTCTCCATATCAATGAACCATTCTATAATAATTAAAACCATAGTCGGCTTCAAAGCAATCAGTCAGTTCCTCTGCAAAATAATCTCCATTATAATGTTCACCTAAAAATTTTGCCTTTTCCTCCGGATAACAGTTGTCAACCAAAACAACATTTACGTCATTTTCACCTAAAGCCTCATAGGGATTGGAATAACCATATTGTGAAAGGATACTCCTTGTAATCGGCGAATTAACATACCAGCTTCCAACAGCTACGAAATTATCAAGGCTTCCCAAACCAAAGGACTTAAACACATCATATTTATATGCTTCCTGAAAGGTAAAGGTATCGGCAACAAAAAGCTTATCCCTGTTGTTATCCATTTCAGAAAACACTCCCTTATAATCAGGCATTTCACGCTTATATGCTTCATAGTCAAAACGATTGCCCAGCAATAAACCTATGTTTAAAAACACACATATACTAATTACAACTATAATGCCACTTGAATCTATATCGACATTTTCTTCCGGGATATTATCAGAATCCGAAAGAACCATAATTCCAAAGGTAAAAATACAAATAAACAGCGCGTATACAATTCTATGGCTAAAGCGTCCGGAGTATTCATAATAAAAAAGAATTCCTGCAAGAAGCAATATTGAAGCCGCGACAAATGTAAAAACAAATGAACCTTCCAAAGGATTGTTTCTACACCTTAGTATTAGAATTACATATATAAAAATCAACGAAATAATAAGCGGGCTTATTCTGAAGCATTCCTTAAATATATCTGCTGCAAATGCCTTAATCAGTGAAATATCAACCTTCTTTTTATTACCTGTTTCTACAATACTCTTGAGAGCCTCAGTATTAAGAACATTATCATCACCAAACTGCCAGGTAAGATAAATAATTGCATCGTTTTCAGAAATTCCGTTCTCTTTAAGCTCCTGTCCGTAAGCATTGTAGTCAAGCAAATCATAGCGATAATCAAGGAGGTCCATTCTGGCAGAATTATAATCCATAAACTCAGACCACTCTCTGCTTGAAGCGTACATAGCTTTGTTTACATAAATAGTGCAGACAAGAACAATTAACACGGGGATAAATCTAAAAATATATGTTTTTGCTAACTTTAAAAATGTACAATAGTTATTGCTTGATTTACATAACTTTATTATTTCATACACAGCAAATATGCACATTCCCAATGTTGCAAGATAAAAGGAGCTGTCTCTTAACAGCATTCCATATAATAACAGCATGTAGGCCAAAAGCTCAAGCTTAAAGGCTTTTCTGTTACTGTTATACTCTCTGCAGCAGTGTATAAGTAATATATATCCGGCAGCAGTCACAAATACAGCACTTTTAGAATACTGCAAAGACACATACAATTCATAGGTCAGAGAGAATACAAGAATATAGCCATACAACTGCTTCCCGGTATGCTTAATTAAAATATAGGTTATACCTGACATTCCCAGAAAAATAAAAATATATTGCAGTATACAATGCCATCTTATTCCCGGCACAACAGAATTAAGAAATACTGTGATTTTGCCTAAAATACCATTAACATATATCAGATGATAATCTCTTGTACCATAGGCACCCTCTGAAATCATTGAAATAAAAGCATCATCATTTTCCTCAAGGAAGGGCTTAAACACTAATACGCTCAGCAAAAGTGCAGCTATATTCAGCCCACAGGAAAATACAACTTCCCTTTTCTGTTGTAAATAATCTTTGATTTTCTCCATAATAAATCCTGTAATAGATACACCTATAGTCTATTTATGCATTCAAACAGCCCATAAACAATGGGAATTAAATACATAACGATAAATACCAAAACAAAGACAGCCAAATACACATAATGAAGAATATGCTCTAAGGAATGCATAACTACCTCAAATCTGTTGCCGTCATCAAAATATCCATTGGCAATTGCCTCTGCCTCCTCCTCAGGACTAAATACATCCTTCTGAGGAAGGTTACTCATTATTGCATATCCAATGCTTAATACTAAAGCAATAATAGATATTATTGTTCCAAGCCGCATTCCCTTTGGAACAAATTCCATAGTAACATCATTACTTCCGTTAACAAGCGGAATAAGTGTAAACAAGCCAACTACAGAGGCCTCGTTATTGATCTTTCTGCCATTGATTTTAATTTCCCAGCCTTTATCAAAGGTAATCGGAAGTAAAAGGTTGGCATTTTCATCAGAATCAGAACAGGTGGTTGTAACCTCTACAGTATTATCTGTAACTATTGCCTTAGCTGCAAAGCTTGATCTTCTTGCACATAGAGCCGAAAGCTTACTTATGTTTACATAACTTAATTCCGTATTGAAGTCAGCAATGGATATATCCTTGCTAATTTCAACAACAACCTTCTGATTTTCAAAGGTTCCAAGGTAAATTACATTATTGTTAAAATGAGCGGGATAAAGCTCATTATCAATCTCCTTAATACTTGGAATATGAACATTCATGCCATTTACTGTAATTTTGGTGTTGTAATATTCTGTGTCCGCACCTGCCCCGGAAAAATACAATGCCTTGTTTCCGGTGACCTGCATAGTATATGTTTCTATACGTTCTGTATCGCCATGTACCTGCTTTGTTTCCACATCACAATCAACATAAACCTCAGAATCAGACTGCTTTTCATTATATATCCAGCCGGCTATCTTATGATTTTTCTTCTCTCCGGCCTCCACATCAGAATCAAGACCATCTATTAATGCAGCATACAGAATATTCTGAACAGAAACCAAATCAAGATTCTCTGCTGTGTAGCCCTTAAGCTTATGAACAACCTTACCAAAGGGCAAGGTATAGCGGCACTGATACAGGGTGTACTTTCTGTATTCACCCGTTGTTTTGTCCACAAGAACCTCAGCACTGTCAAGGGCATCATATAGAGCATCATCCATAGGTATACAGCTAATTACATTATTAATGCCTAACAAAGCATCGGTAAACACTGTACCACCTGCGTCAAGAACTCTTGTAAACTGACAGGAATATCCCAGTAGCGATGCACCCTCAGATACTCTTGGTGAAATCACATGAGTCCAATTAGAAAGAGCCGGACGTTCAAGTACAAAGCCATAATTGGAATTCATTGTTTCATCAGCATTTTTTATTCTGCTAACATAGGAGGGTTCCAAATCAAGAGCCTCTGTAAGCTGATTACAAATGCTTATGTATTCATTCTCCTGTTCAGGCTCCTCACTGTAGTTGGTAATAAATGTAGGCTTTCCAAACAAAAGGTATCCATAGAGAAGTATCTCAAGAGCAAAAACAAAATAAATGCCCCCTTTAAAACGCCCCTTAAAACCTATAATAAGTAATGCGTAGGCAAAAAAAGCAATAGCCATGCATAGGGTTGTCAAATGAAATACCGTTCTAACCAAAAGACCGGTATGCTGTGCATATTCTCCGGATAGAACATTAAATGCAACCAAGGTAATACAGGTCAAAATCACAGAAGCAATTATTACAACAATCCTTGAAGTTCTGCATTTTCCAGATGGTTCTAAAACGGTAGCATCCTCTTTATTATCAAGTGTTAGAAAATGGCAGGCAGCAGATACCACCACAAAGTAAATCATAAAACCATTTCTTATCGGATACTGAATATAGGAACCAAAATGCCAGATAAGATTAACACTTTCAAGGAACAGCTCCAGAGTAACAAGCACTATTGAAAAAATTACAATAAATACTGACTTTTTATCCTTGCGATGCTTAATAATTCCTCGAAGAATAATTACTGCAGGCAGAGATAACAGAAGAAGCGACCACCATCTTGTAGTATATGCACCGTTAACCTGACTGATTATTCCAAGATAGGTAGCCAAAAGACCTTCCCCGTTTTCATTTTTAAAACGTGCAGAAGAAAGAGTCTGATAAATCTGCGGCATTAGAATGAATGCGGATATAAGCATAGAGAATACTGTTGCCACACCAAAGGGCACCAGATCATATTTCTTTATAGCTTCCTTTTTGTTACCCTTCCCTGCAAATATAAACTCTCCAAGCATAAATGTTCCCACAATCAGAAAAAGGTAAATAAAAATCATAAAGGTAATATAGTAGCTGTTAATCAGAGCTAATGATAGTGTAACAAGATACCCTATCCATTTTCGCTCACTTATTGCCTTACCTGCGAAATAAACAATTAATGGAAACAAAACAGCTATGTCCATCCATTGATTGGTAATATACAACACCAAAACAAAGCCACAGAAGCCGTATCCTATACTAAGCAAAAGCTCATAAAAATAAGAAGCCCTAAATCGTCTGTGCAAATAAAAATACATGGTGAAGGACATGCTCATCATCTTTATCATGTTAAAAACAGACAGGCTTTCCAGAAGTCTGTTACGCTTAATAAACAAAAAGAACAGATTAAACAGACTAATATTGCTACAACCGGAGGTACTCATTGCCATATTGGTTCCAAGTGCCGAATACCAGTCAAAGAAAAAAGCCTTCCCTCCATGAAGCGAATCGTATACATGATAATAAAAGGCTGCTATCTGCTGTGCCATGTCGTAATAATCAATAGTTTCAGTACCGAAGGGGTAAATGCCTTTTCTAAAAAGAATAAGACAATAAAGTACCATTGTCGCGACAGAAGGCAATATATATTTAATTATTGAGGTGACTTTACCTTGAATCTTATTCATTCCTAAGTGCCCGTTCTTCGCTCATGGGTATGTCTGTATCCACAAGCACTCCCTCCTCATTAAACATTGGATGAACCATTATTTCTACATTCTTTACACATAAATATTTCTTCATATCTTCATTCATAGCCAGGCTTCTGTCAGCTTCGCTATAGGGATCAAGGCCGAAGAAAGTCATATAATCCCGGTAGGAGCCGAAAACATCCGCGCTTGTTCTGCTTGATTTTTTAACTGATGCATTATAAAAATACTTGTACACAGAATTAACAAAGCTTCCCCCGTGATACAGATTACGACTAAGTCTTATGTAATCATAATCATACTTATCCGATAGCTGCTTGATAGCCTTAAAAACCGGAATATTCGTATGAACATGATGATGTGAATCAACATGCATACAAAAGAAACCCAAATCAAGGAATCGCTTAAGCTGGGCATCAAACTCAGCTCTGATTTCAGAAATAGTCAGCTCATCCATATATAGTCTGTACTTTGTATTATGATAAAATGCAGCGTTAAACTCCCCCTTGGAATCGCAAATCAGAGGATTATTCCTAACCCCTTCCGTAAGAGGAACTCCAGCCGTAATATTCAAATGAATACCCACCTTATCTAACAGCCCATGCTTCTTAGCCTTAGCATAGGCATCCTCTGCTGCCGGCATATTGGCCATCAAAGTCGTAGTATCAATATATTTATTTAAAAAGGCCTCTATAATCGCATCATTAATCTCTATGCTCATACCAAAATCATCGGCATTTACACTTACAGACATACTATAATCTCCAATACTGATAGCCCATATTCTTAACCTCATTCTTGTTAAGAACAGACTTAATATCAATCATAACCTTCTCCTCCGGCGAATAATCGCCGTAGAAGGAATCCCATTTTTCAAGAGAATAATTCTTATACTCCTCATGCGAAACTGCCAACACAATACAATCAGCATCATAGGCTTCCTTAATGTCAGACAGAGTGTATCCATAGCTTCTCTTTACGTCTGTAGCATCTGCTAAAGGATCCACAAGAACAGGCTTGATTTTATACTGTTCCAAATGCTTTACAATCTCCATAACCTTGGAATTACGAACATCGGGACAATTCTCCTTAAAGGTTACTCCAAAGAAAACAACCTTAGACTGCTTAACCTGCTTGTTGGCAAGAACAAGCTGCTTAATAATATTATCCCCTACAAAAGCAGGCATATCATCATTAATCTGACGGCCTGAAGAAATAAGCTTAGAATGATATCCCAGCTTCTCGGCTTCATATATAAAATAATATGGGTCAACACCTATACAATGGCCGCCTACAAGACCGGGTCTGAAGCCTAAAGCATTCCACTTCGTATTCATGGCATCAATAACCTCGGCTGTATCAATACCCATCTTATCAAATGCCATTGCAAGCTCATTTATAAATGCAATATTAATATCACGTTGTGAATTCTCAACAACCTTAGCAGCCTCAGCAACCTTAATGGTACTTGCTCTGTGAACGCCGACTTCAATAACCATTTCATACACGTTGGCTATCTCATTAAGTGATTCCTCATCCATACCGGACACTATCTTCTTAATATTCTCAAGACGATGGAGCTTATCACCCGGATTAATTCTCTCGGGAGAATATCCAACCTTGAAGTCTATACCGCATTTAAGACCTGATTCCTCTTCAAGAATGGGAACGCACACATCCTCTGTCACACCGGGATATACTGTTGATTCATATACTACAATAGAACCCTTTGTAAGATTTTTTCCAAGAAGTCTGCTGGCAGACTCTACAGGAAACAAATCAGGCGTCTTATCAAGATTAATGGGAGTCGGAACAGCAACTATATGAAATTTGGCTTCCTTAAGTCTTTCCGGATTACTGGTAAAATCAACAGTAGTCTTGCTGATTACATCATTTCCAACTTCACATGTAGGATCAATTCCCGATTTATATTTGTTTATTTTCTCCTCATTTAAATCAAATCCAATAACATTCGCTTTCTTAGCAAAAGCAACAGCAATGGGCATTCCAACATATCCCAGCCCCACGAGCGCTATTTTTTCCTGACGATTGACAATTTTTTCATAGAGGCTCATCTCTTACTCCTTTTAATTTGAAAAATAATTCTTATTAAGCTATACTATTCAAGATTATATCACAATTAATTATTAAAGTTAACAACAACTCTCTAACGAGGTGACAACATGCTTGCGAAAATAAAAAAATATTACCCCTATATACTATTATTGTTAAGTGCTCTTATTCTTTTTATTAAGACACGCTACAGTTTCTGCTGGTCAGATGAAACCTTTTATTTTTCAACTACCTACCGTTTTTATCAAGGTGACAGTATATTCCTTCACGACTGGTTTCCCACTCAGTTGTCAAGCATTATTCTTTTGCCTATATTTACGATTTTTGTAAAAATCACAGGCAGCACAGATGGTGTAATTCTGTTCTTCAGACAGTTATTCGTTATTGTCTCACTTATTAATGCCATCTGTTTATTTAATATGCTTAAAAATCGCACCAAGGAGCTTATTGCTCTGCTGTGTTCACTGTGCCTTTTATTCTATACCCATCTGAATATTGCAACGCTTTCCTACTACACTATCTCAGTTCAGTGTTATCTAATGGCAATGGTGTGTACCTATTACTATTATTCCAATAAAAGGAAACGCTATTTAGTGATTTCGGGTATCCTTTTTGCAATAAGCGTTCTTGCCCTTCCCACTATGGCAGCAGCTTATGTTCTTGTAGTAATTCTTGGTCTTATACTTGTACTCATTGTTAAGAAATTGAGAGCAGATAATTCCTTTAGAAAGTTTATTGATTCTCTGGAATTAGTTACGATCTTTAAGTATACCCTTGCGGGCATCATGATTCCTGCAATAATTTTCTTTATTTTCCTGTTAACAAACGTATCCATAAAGGACTTTATTGCAGCGATTCCCTATGTGTTATCGGATGAGGAGCACGTTACAGATTTAATTTATCCCTTTAAGAAATTCTTTATCGGAATTAACGAAGTCTACGGCTACACTGCCTATGCCGGATATTTGTTAATACTTGTTTCCTTCATAATTCATCCGTTTAAGTTTGCCTCTAACAAGCAGTTAAAAATGTATCTGTTTCTTGCAGATGTTCTTCTGTTTATAGATTACTTTATTTGCTCCATAAATCATACGGGATATATTCAAACAGCAATTTTGCTTTTTGCTCTTCCCTTGTTTTTCCTGAACAAAAATCGCGACCGTCACCTGTTCTTTTTATTCTTTGCAAGTGGACTAATCTTCTCCATGGTATTCAGTTATTCCTCAAACGGATATTTATATATCCTTTCTATGGGACACTTTATTGCATCAATTGGTGGAATACTAACAATATATGATTTTGCCGTTGATGCCCTTAACAATCAGCACAGGGACATAATCACACAGCCGGGAACAAACACCTGTATACAGCGTAACTTCGGCACTATATGCTATATTACCTGCATTGCCTTTCTACTTGTAGGTACAGTCCAGACTATGACGCTTAGACTAAACAACATCTACAGGGATGCGCCTCTGCTTCAGCTTGACAGCAAAATAGAAAAGGGACCTGCCAAGGGACTGTACACCACAAATAAACATATGACTCAGTACAATGAAATATACGATACTATCACAAGATACTGCACCTCACAAAGCCTCGGTCATGAAGGAAACATCTTTATCACCAAGCTTCTGCCCTTTGGATATATGTGTACCGATTTAAGATGTGCTTCGCCTACTTCCTGGCGAACTCAGTTTAACAGTCAAAGACTACAGCCCTACTATGAGATGAATCCGGACAGGTATCCTGATATTATCTTTGTTGTAGATGAGGAATATGGTTCATATTTAACCTGTGGAGATGT
Organism: Lachnospiraceae bacterium; assembly: GCA_045627745.1. GTDB lineage: Bacteria > Bacillota > Clostridia > Lachnospirales > Lachnospiraceae > UBA2868. Next base: position 41,131 of record JAZQOI010000032.1, read on the forward strand.
GGTAGAGGATCCTAATCCCAATGCCAACGAAATAGGTGGATTTCTACTGGAATATGTTAATGCGAATAACTATACGGAAAGCTATGTTCCCGGTGGAACACTATACAGAAAAACAATTATTGATTAGTTTCATTGTCTATGAACAAATCAACCACATGGCTAAAGGTGGCGAAGGAATATATTAATACGCCCTGAAGCAGCACTCTGTTTCCCGAGTCACCTACGCTTTCCTTCATTGCGCCGTCCCTTGCGAAACAAACAGCAAGCGTAATCAGTAAATATCCAATAAAACACAAATCATAAAAATAATATTTAAAATTCCTAATTCCACCCGACACAATGCATATAATATATATTCCAACAACAACAATGGGATATATTCCCCAACCACTGCTATGCAGAAGATTTGCTAAGAACGCCTTTATATTCATAACATACAGGCTTCTGTCGTAAACACAGAGTATTGCATTCACAAGAATAAATGTCGCAGGAATTAACAGGTTTAATCCTGCCTGTAATTTAAGGAAAAATCTTCCACGAACAAGCAATAAATACAAGCCCACAAATATGTATGCAGCAAGCTGAAGCATTGCCTTTTCTCTGGTAAGGAAGGTGTAGGGCGCATCAATGTCCATAAAAATCAGGATTCTTAAATCATAGATAACGGAAACAATCAGCTCAGGCAAAAGCATCCCAAAAAACAGTATTTTGTTTGAAATATTAAGAGTTGAACAGACTACCGTTATAAACAACGCAATAATAAAGCCTTCCATTCTAAGTAACGACAGGGTAAGCAAAAGCATCCCACCAATAATGCAGATTCCGTTTATATTTACCTCTTCTTTTAAATAATCATTACTATTGGCAAAGTATTTTCTAATGTAGTAGACAACCAAAAACATATAACCGCAAAAATAACCATTTGACATTGCCCATTTACTTACAAGAATTACAGGCATGGAGGAAATAAGCAATAATACAAGAATTAATGCTATTGTATAAGCCTTCTTTTTCTCAAGTCTGTCCTTTGCATATTCAAATAACGCATTCGCAAACAGCAGTAAAGCATTTATGTTAAAAAAGGTCTGTATTCCAAAGCTTTCATCAAAGCCCAGCATATAAGGCAGTGAACCTATTACTGCCGAACCCTGACCAACATCTGTTAAAAACACATTCAATTCTCTATGGTATTTTCCTGACTTTACAAGAGCTCTCGGAAACATGGAATAATAGTACATTGAATCATTTGATATGCTGACAGAAAACAGGCCTGCTGTTGACAATAACGCAAGCGCCAGGGCAATAAGGCAGGCATAGGCAAGGTGTTTTAAATTGATATGAAACGCTATCTTCTTATGGAATGCAAGCAATAATACTGCAATGAATATAAGTATTTCCACAGCTATTACAGTTATTCGGTAGGGAATTGAAAACAACAGATTAAAGAATCCCCATATTGTAAATACAGAAAGTCCCACAGGATATGCAAGTAAATACTCAAAGAACCCTATTCTGCCATTATTAAGCAAAAATACAACAAAAAGTCCCAGTAAAAACAGCACAAAAACAATACCTGACTGTGCCAGCCACATTTTAAGGGAATATTCACTTAAAAACATATTAATCAGTTCACTCATTTACATTCCTAACCTTTGCATCATAATAAGCCTTGGTACATAAATAGAAATTCTCCTCCTCCTTATCCTTAGGAGAATCCCACAAAAACACAAGCTCATCAGAATCAAAAACATTGCCGTATTCTGTATTACTTAAAACATATACATGAATCTCTTTTAAGTACTCGTAATAATACCAGTAATATGTAAAATAATTGCCCATCTCCTCATCATAGGAATTATGCATAAAGGTATATCTGAACATATCATTGGCATAGCCTAAATCCTCAAAATCAGAAATAATATCATCCGCTGAAATCATTGTACCGTTCATGGAATCATCCTCGGTAACAATTCCCCCGGAAAACTCAATAAAATTCTGGGCATTAGCTTTATGGTAGAAGGCATAATGAAAGCTCTTTCCTTCACTCTCAGCCATAGCCAGATAATAGGGGTCATTCTTTGTATAAACCTTTTTACCCTTAAACACATTCACTAACAATGCATCAGGAAATTGACCCTCCTTAAGAAATTCCTCCTGATAAAATGCCTGCTTAAAGGGTCTGTAAAAGGAAACTATATTCTTAAGTGTGGTAATATTAAGATATATACTTGCAGCGCATACAATAAGAATAAAACCAAAGAATATTTCCAGTCTGTATTTACTTTTAAATCTCATAAGCAGAGCCGTAAGAAGAGCTGCTGCCAGAATAATCAATACTCTCATTTATTCCTCGTCTTAAGCTTTATTAGCATTTCCTTAAGCATAATTAACAGTGACTTTAATGTTCTAATATTAACAAGACAACATAGAACAGCAAGCAAAAAACCAACCAATGCACATTTCATTCCACGTCCTATAAAGGTAGCATAGGTGGCATATCCCATATATATTATAAGTGATGCAATAAGCTCCTTTAAATGATATTTAACCGGATAACATTTCTTAGAGTAATATGTTCCTATGGCAAAATACACAATATAGGTAATTCCCGTAGCTAAGGCAGCTCCGATTCCCTTATATCTTGGAACCAAAAGGGTATTTCCCAATAGGTTACAGCAAATAGCCACAAAGGAAGCATAATTATAATACTTAAGCTTACCGGTAAACTTAACTCCCTGCCCTGTCATTTCAAATAGAATACTAAGAATAGGCATAAGCGATAAATAGGGAATTATAGCAATTGCCTCCCTGTAATCCTTACCCAGAATCAGTACAATTATATCCCTAAAAATCGTAAGCATAAAGGCTGCCAAAATACACAAAAACTGCACCTTATCAAATATATCAACGAAAAATTCCTTACACTCCTTTTCCGGTCTCGTTTCATATTTTTCCATTGCTATAGGAGACCAAAATGCAACGAAGGTGATTTTGACCGTTAAAATAATAGTCATAATCTGCATTGCGGAACCATAAATTCCTGTTTCCGAAAAATCATTAAAATATTTAATAGACCACTTATCCATAGAGCTTAAGAGCCATTCCATTAAAAGAATAGGGATAAACGGAACGCCGTATCTTAATAACTGCACGGATGTTACAGAGTGCCTTGTAACAGGTTCTTTTCTTGTAATAAAAAGATATCGAATGAAAATAAAAAGGGTAACAAGAAACAGAGATATTGTCATTGCCAAAAGAACAACTCTGAAATCGTTGCCTAAAAGCTTGGCAAAAATCACAATACAGGCAACATTCAGTGCCTTGGATAAAATATTAAGATTAGAATAAAGCTTTCCGTTCTGATCCATACGAATATTCAAAAACAAAAAGCGCTCAAAGACACTGGTTACAGAATAGGTAACTACTAAAACAATTACAGACAAGCTACTCTCGCCAAAGAGAAAGGAGTTAAAGGGTGTTGCAAATATAATATAAATAATTGACATTACAACAATCAGCAGAAAAGAAGGTGTAAGGCACTGAAAAAAAAGGGTCTTTCTGTTGACCCCTTCTTTGTAATAATATCTAATATATGCCTGATCCAATCCTAATATGGCAAAAATATAAATAATGCTGACTGCAGAAGTAAAAAGCGTTGTCTTACCATATTCCCCTGTACTTAATACTCTTGTTGTCAGAGGAAGGGAAATGAAGCCAAGCAGTAAAACAACAACATTGCCATATAAATACTGAATAAAGCTTGTCAAAATACCTGTTTTTTTGTTGTTCTTTTCCATTGAAAATCCCGTATTTAATATTTCAAATATTAATTATTGTAGGTATCTGCCTACTTATCTTTTTTGTTCTTCTTATCCTTTTTTTGCTTTTTATTCTTTGCTTCTTTTTTAGAATCCTTATTCTTTGACTTTTCTTCTACAATTCCTAATGTATCATATATATCATCCTCGATGCATGTAGTTGAATTATCTGAAACAGTCTGTATTGGTTCATTAACCGTGTCAATAAGGAATGGCGGACGATTTCTTGTTGCATCAAGAGTACGCCATAAATATTCTCCCAAAATTCCAAGCATAAGAAGAATCATTCCTGTTGAGAAAAGTACCAGACACATAAGTGAAGCCCAGCCCTCAATAGGTGTGCCTACAATGAGTCTTTCCAGTATCACCTCAATAATCCACAAAAATGAAATACATGCACATACAACACCTACTCCCGACATGAATTTAATAGGGAAATAGGAAAAGCTCATCATTGAATCCATAACAAGCTTGATTTTTTTAGACAGTGTCCACCTTGACTCTCCAACCTCTCTGTCCTTTCTGTGGAAATATATCTTGTCAGGCTTAAAGCCCACCCACAGCACCTGAAGAGTAAGTGCAGAATTCTTCTCGTCAAACATTTCAAGCACATCAATAACCTGTCTGTCAATAAGATAACAGTCAAAGCCACCTACAGGCATGTTTTTATCAATGCATTTTCTTACAATTGAATAGTATAGATTGGCAAAAAACTTCTTAACTGCCGAATCATCACGTTCCTCTCTAACCGCCAGAACCACCTTATTACCACGTTTCCAACTGTCATACATATCTAGGATAAGCTCTGAATCCTCCTGAAGATCAGCCTGTTTAGTAACGGCACAATCACCGCTACACTGTGAAAGCCCCGCAAGAATGGCTGAATGTTCGCCAAAATTACGTGACAGCTTAACACATTTAACATTGGAATCAAGCTCACGTATCTTATTCATAATCTCCCAGGAATTATCCCCTGAGCCATCATCTACAAATACAATTTCATAATCACCAAGTCTATGAAGAATCTTTGCCTTCATATCTTCATATAGCATCATTAATGTGTCCGAGTTATAGTACACCGGTACAATTATTGATATTTTACTCATGATTATTAGTACCTCCCACCATACTCAAATACTCGTCATAATCTCTTATATATTCGTTACCGTCATAATGTTCACTTGCAAGAACAAGTAACACGGAATCCTCCGAAAAATCATACATATCCTTCCACAGCATAGTAGGAAGATACAATCCCATTCTTGGACGATTAAGCTCCACAACACTGGTTTCAAAACCATTATCTATTTTGACTTTGCTAGAGCCGGATACATTAATCAGAACAAACTCCGTCTTACGATTGGCATGGCGTCCGCGAATCACCGTAGAATCACTGCCATAAATATAAAACACTCTCTTAACGGTAAAGGGTACATCCACTCCACCACATTCTGCAACTACAAGATTACCTCTCTCGTCACCAAATTCACCAAATTCAATTATTCTATACTGATCTTTAATATTCATATATATTACCCGTCTTTCTGCGAAAGACACCAATGCGTCATGAAACAGGTGTACCGGCCTTCGCTATCTAATCTATTTCTCTTCTGATATTATATTGTTATAAGACTGACACACTACAGAACACGTGGAGGTGAGTGG
>JAZQOI010000033.1:0-9149 GCA_045627745.1 Lachnospiraceae bacterium
ATTTTACTACATAATTTACTAATATTTCAACAAAAATCCGAATTTTTTGGATAAGATATAAAATTTATGAATTATTCATACTTCTTGATATCTGTTTATAACGTGATGAATAGATGTTGGGGTCAAAAGGTATTTTGCCCCCAACGATACCGGATTTCTCCGCTCTACGAGCTCTCGAAATCCTCAAAACATTCAAAATCCGTTCATTTTTCTGCAAAAAATGGCTACTTTTTCATGTTTTGGCGGGTCATAAAGGTGCATACAGCCTCTTACGTGCAAGCACGACGAGTCAGCATGACCTTTTGACCCTGGTATCATGAATATAATTATGTAGGAGTATTTGTACCAATAAGTTAAGTTCCTTTGTGTTTTTATTTGTATTATAGTAATAGCTTTTATATGCACTTTTGCAAAAAAAATAAAGTTAATTAACAACCGTTGATTTAGGGTGTATTATTAATAATAGTAATATTTGTGAATGAAATTAGAGGATTAACATGAGTGATAATAAATCAAAATATGAAATTGATATGTGTAATGGACCTTTGATTCCCAAAATTCTTGTATTTTCATTGCTATTAATTGCTTCGGGAATATTGCAGCTATTGTTTAATGCGGCTGATATGATTGTGGCAGGAAGATATGCGGGAAGTGTAGCGCTTGCAGCTATCGGCTCAACAAGCTCGCTTATTAATTTGTTAATTAATCTGTTTGTAGGTCTGTCTGTTGGTGCCAATGTGGCAATTGCTCATTTTTATGGTGCAAAAAGATATGAAGAATTGTCTGATGCACTTCATACAGCTATTGTTTTAAGTCTGCTTGGGGGAGTATTTTTGGCAATTGTAGGCTTTGTTTTAGCCAGACCATTATTAAGTCTTATGGGAACTCCTATAGAGGTTATAGATCATTCTGTAGCTTATATGAAAATATATTTTTTGGGAATGCCGGCTACATTATTATATAATTTTGGCAGCTCTATTTTAAGAGCAGTAGGAGATACAAAGAGGCCTCTTATTTTCTTGAGTCTTGCCGGTGTTGTGAATATTATCCTTAATCTTATATTTGTAATTGTGTTTAATATGGGTGTTTCAGGCGTGGCTCTGGCAACCATTATTTCTCAGATTATTTCTGCCGGACTTGTTTTTATATGTCTTATGAAAAATGATGGGCCTTGTAAGCTTGTAATTAATAAGCTTAAGCTTCATAAGAAGCAGGCTATAAGAATAATACGAATAGGACTTCCGGCTGGGCTTCAAGGTGCTATTTTTTCTGTTTCCAATGTGCTGATTCAATCCTCTGTTAATTCCTTTGGCGCAACCGCTGTTGCCGGTAATACAGCGTCCTGTAATGTGGAAGGCTTTGTATATAATTCCATGAATGCAATTTATCAGACGGCAATTAGCTTTGTTTCGCAGAATATTGGTGCTAAAAAGTTCGATAGAATTAAGCGAACAGGCCTTATATGTATGGTTTATGTATTTTTAATCGGTGCTATTATGGGAGGACTTGGATTACTGTTTTCCGTAGACATACTATCTATATACTCAACAGAAGAAGCGGTTATATGGTATGGGGTTAATCGTATGAAGGTTATTTTTATGACATATTTTCTGTGTGGAATGATGGATGTTTGTGTAGGCATTATTCGAGGTATGGGCTTCTCTGTAATGCCTATGATTGTATCGCTGTTAGGTGCCTGTGCATTTAGAATTGTATGGATATTTACAATATTCAGACATTTCCATTCGTTAAAATCATTATATGTGTCATATCCTATTTCCTGGGTATTGACAATGGTAGTGCATTTAATCTGTCTGTATTTCGTGGCATGGAAGAAGGTTGTGGGAAAGTCAAGTAATAAGTAGCCTGATTTTTCCTCTAAAAAATAATAATCCATTTGATTATTATTTTTTAGAGGAAGCACCTGATTTAAACAGCTTAGCAAATAAAGTGTATAATTTCTTATATATTAATGATAGAATTAACGAGCTTATAAAGTTAATGGGAACCAAAATAAAGAATAACCATGCATAATCATTCATTTCAAAATATTTCTTCTTGGCATAGGCGAACAAAATAATATCAAATATTGCAGAAAACAGATATATTTCAAGAGTTACACCGGATATAGTCGCCAAAATCTTCTTAATAACATTACATTTTAAATCAATATTGTAGAATAATAAAAATATACATAATGAAGAAATAACAACAGTTATACAATTATAACCACAATCTGTAGCACCTAAGACAGACCAGTTAAAGGCGCCTTTAGCAGCATAATAATATGATATGAAGGTTTCAAAAACAACACATGCAATCAATGTAAAAAGTAACACGAGTTTGTTTACTTTTGGCTGATATTCTCTAAGGTAACAGCCTAAAAAATAATATACAAGAGGATATATCATTTGCCAGTAATTAGGGGTGGCTAATTCAACAACAGATGATATACTAGCAATTACGCTATTGCTTGAGACCGCCGGTAAAGCAATTACAGGATATAGGGTTGAAATAATAACAAGGGATATAATTAGAATCTGTTTTTCTTTTTTGTTAATTAAGGCATGCCACATTCTGTTGAGAAATGGTGCAATTGCCATAAGTGAGAAATAGAATCCCACGTACCAGGCAATAGTGTAATTTCCCATTGACTGAAGAGCTTCCTTGACTCCATAGATTTTTCCGTAATAATGATTGCCTACAAAAACCTTAATTACAGATATAATAATATAGGCAACAAGAACCGGAATAAGGCTTAAATAGTGAGCTTTATTAGGTTCCTTATTACATTTAAAATAACCGGTCAACATCATATATAATGGAACACAGCATAAAAACAGCCACCTTGCTGCAGTCATTCCAATCATTGTAGTAGAGTTCATAGGTGTGTCATAATAGCCACAATTGAAGAAATAATGTACGCATACAACAAATAGAGCAGCAATACATCTTACAATATCAGGTCCTACTATTCTTGCCTTAGTATTCATAAGTTAATCCTTTCAAAATAACAAATAGGTTAGTGGTTTGGGAATAAATAGTATAGAAAAAGAGCCCTGATAATTCAGAGCTCTTAATCGGAGTGACTGGATTCGAACCAGCGGCCTCCACCTCCCTAAGATGGCGCTCTAACCAAACTGAGCCACACCCCGTTTCACAACAAATCTATTTTATAGGAAGGTGTGATGAAAGTCAATAGTAAATGTATATTTTATTTAATTAATTTTTCATAGCTTTCAAGAGGCATGGGCTTTGCATATAAATATCCCTGAATAACATCACAATTTAAGCTGTGGAGAAAATCTGCCTGTTCATTTGTTTCGACACCCTCAGCTACTGTAGTAAGACCAAGAGAGTGAGCCATGCTTATTACGTGTTCTATAATATTCTTTCCACGATCTATGTTTTCCTCGCCCCTGAAAAATCCCATATCAAGCTTGAGAATATCAAGGGGAACATCCTTTAATGTGTTAAGAGAAGAGTAGCCGCTTCCAAAATCATCCATTGCTATCATAAATCCCATATCACGAATTTTTGCTACACGTTTAATTAATTCATCCTGATTTTCCATATATGCACTTTCTGTTATTTCAAAATGCAGGTATTCAGGATTAATCTGATATTTGCTCTGGAGATTCTTTATAATATCAATTATGTTATCGTCCATTAAAGAGATTCTGGAAATATTAACAGAGATAGGGACAAGATCCTTACCGGAGTTCATCCATTCTCGTATAAGAATAAAGCCCTTTTCCCATACGTGCTTATCCATTTCACGGATAAAACCATTCTTTTCAAAAATAGGTATAAAAATTCCGGGACTTATCATGGTTCCGTCGGGCTTAACCCATCTACTGAGCGCTTCGGCACCTACAAGCTTCTGCGCGGAATCATATTGGGGTTGTAGGAACAGAATAAATTCGTCGTTACTCATTGCCTGCTTCATGGAAGAGGTAATACTAGCGTCGTTCTTTATCTCACGTTCGTGACTTTCGTTATATATCAGATAAACATTCTGAGTGGTATCATTAATTTTGTCCATTGTGTAGGAGGCGTAGTTAATGATTTTTTCAAGCTTGTCACTCTTATTGATATTATGGTAAACACCGCATCTAATAGTAACCGGAAAGTCAACACCAAGATGTTTACAGTCAAAGCTTTTAATAGAAGATAGGTTTTTCTTCATAAGAGCGTCTGTTTTCATACAGATTCCAAAGTGACCGCCCTCGAGTCTTGCACATATTCCATTGTCTTCTACAAGCTCCTGAATGAATTTGGCAAAATAACGTATGATTTTATCACCGACAGAGGTTCCGTAAAGATTATTAATTACACGAAGCTTGTTGATATTTCCTACGCAGAAGGTAAAGTCATCATCCGGATTATCCGCTATTAGTTGAACATAATCCTTATAGAAGCCCTTTTCGTTGGATAAACCTGTCTGAGCGTCTGTGTAATATTTCATCCTTAACATATCATTCATATAATGAACGCAGTTTTCCATTTTGGAATAACCGTTTGCAACGGCTTCAATCATTTCACGACAGGTGTTATATCCACAGGAGCGGCAGTTAATAACACGCTTTTTAGGTGTATCCTTATACATAGCCATATATATATCCTCCAGCGTGTTCTGGGGAATAATGAACGGCTGCTTATAGTTATTACTGAATTCGTGAGTAAAGTCATTATAATCAAGATTACTGTATTTATTAAGAAGCGTATTGTAGCGTTCTTCACAGGTATCGTATTTGTAATAAATATCGAGCGCTTTTTTACGTTTTTCTTCATATTGACACATGATTGTCTCGTAATTACGTATGTAATTATCATTTCCCACACTGGAAATACAGCCTTCTTCACAGGAGTTGATTTCTGCAAGAAGAGGGTGTGAGGAATTACTGAGATTTATAAGCTTTAGGGTTCGTATTAGGTTCTCGTTTAAGGTATTGTAACAACGAAATGTGGCGTTGCGATCAAAGAAGGGACGAACTGCTTCAATAAAACCTTCCTTAACCGAAAATATATTTCCCATTCCATCTGATGTTAAGTCAGCTTCGGCGTAATAGGTATCAAGCTCATCCTTTGAAATATGTAATTTTTTGAATTTTTCAAAAAGATGCTTGAAGGTAACATGATAATCCACATTGCCATATTCAGATTTGCTTTTTTGTGTTCCAATCTTTGAAATACATGGAGATAGATATACCAAATCATCTGTTATCTTAAGGTATTTTTTAAGGTATATTGTTAGACTTACGGATGGAGACTCGACAGGAATGATGTAGGGGATTAATTCCGGAAGACACTGCTCAATATAGGTGACTACAGAAGAGCAGGTCTGGGAAATAAATGCCTTTGCAGTTCCGTCATTACACATGTTATCTTTTAGATATTTTATATGCATGAAGGCAGATATATCAGCACCATAGCTTACATCGTATATTTTGTTTATTCCTAATGATTTAAGGTATCCTAAGAATTTGTTGGCAAGAGTTCCATACATTATATAGAAACTTGGATCGACTAAAAGTGAAATATTTTTTTTACTATATAAATCCTCAAATAATCTGTCTGTATCATCTCTGTACTCTCTGGCTCCATGAGAGCAGGCAGCCATACAGCTACCGCAGTTAATGCAGTTTTTCCTGGATACCTCAATATGTGTACTTCCATCTTTGACTATGGATATATTAGCGCCTAAAACAGGACAGGTCGCGACACATCTGTTGCAACCGATACACTTATTATTTGTATATATTGTTCCTGTATTATATCTTGGCATAATTATTCCTCCATAATTACTCAAATACAGCTATAATCATTGTCTGATTAAGATGCTCATAATCAATCTGTTCGCCAAAGCCTGAAAATCCCAGATAAGTACCGTATTCTTTGACCAGCTTGTCCCGGTAATCATCCATTCGATTGTTTTCTATAAAATATTTGGACCTTGAGAAACAGTTTATAACAAGAGAGTATGAAATATTGGGATATTCGGCATGAATTTTTTGCGCTGTATCATTCCACACACGATCTATATCGTCTACCTCTAACAGTACTACCTTTGTTCTGTTATATATTCGTGTGAAGTACACGATTCCGTTTTCGTCGTTAACATGGCTTCCTTCAGCAATATATATGTTATCACCATCAATTCTGCCTACCGGATGCATAAGAAGCTGTTCATTTAGTTCATCAACTCTGCAGGAGAGAGCATTGGCTACAACCTCTGCTGCCGGAAGATTATCATATTCGTAAACGGCTCTTTCGTCACAATCAACATCGGTGGCTGTGAAGAAATGAGTAGTAGGTTTAAACAGATTCTCGCGAAATAGTCCGATTCTACCGTTTAAATTTTTGATAAGTAAAAATACGCTGGCTTCATCGTATACTGTGCCATTCAGACTAACGTAGGTAGAATTGGCATTATCAGCAGTTCCTGCCGAACCGCCAAAAATAGGAATGTTTTTATCCTTAAGAACACTTTTATAGGTGTCCTGAACTATTTCTTCACAATTTTTATAGGAACAGGTGAATTCTACACAAATCATATTGTCATAGTCGGGGAAAGGCTCTAATGCCTGTTCTATGTTGCAGGAATATTTCATAGGATGTCTTGCGATATCTTTAAGGTATCCTGCAGAAACCATGACTCCATCATATAGTGCCATAGCACAAAGACATTTCATTCCATAGCCCTGAGTGGAGAGAGTAACATAGGAGGTGGCTCCTACAACATTTGAAGCAGGAAAGCTTGCGTGTAGCTTTTCGCTGTAGTATTTGAAGGAATTAATATCTGAACTGAATATTATTGTTAAGGGTTCCTTGCGGGCTTCTGTTAGAGTGTTGTATATATCATTAAATGCATCTTCCATAGAAGACTTATCACTGTAAGCTATTTTAACCTTATCCATTGTATAACCTTCCTTGAATATTCTGACAATTTAAACTGAGCGCAGAAATACACAGATACAATCACATAATAGCATATATGTAACAGAAAGTCACTATAAACAAGGTTTGAATTTTGTATAAATTTTTTCTATAATAGGTTGTTTTAAGAGTGTATTAATGGTAATATAGTGTCAGATAGATAGGCAAATGTGACAAGGACGTCATGGTTAATATAAAAAGGAGTGATTATTATGTCATCGATCTCATTTTCATCATTAACAGGTGGTACTGATTACAGTACATTATTTTCATCATTATCTAACAATAATAAATCCAACGGTTCATCCGGAATTATGAATGTTTCTTTATATTCTGATTTTGCCAGCATTAAGAACGGTAGCTATGCTAAGCTGTGTAAGGCATATTATTCAGAGGATTCCGGTAAATCTTCAAAGAGTTCGCAGGCATTGGATGCTGCCACTAAGAATACCTTAGGACTTAAAAATTCATCTCTTAAGAGTGATGCAACCGGTTTGTCTTCGGCTGTTAAGGCTCTTGATGATAAGGGTCTTTATGAGAATAAGATTAAGACTAAGGATGCAGATGGTAACGAAACAGAGAATTTCGATTATGATAAGATATTATCTAATGTTAAATCCTTTGTGAACGGCTATAATTCCATGATCGAAAGCGGTGGCGATTCGGACAACAGTTCTGTTCTTAGCAATACCTTAAGTATGGTTCAGAATACCAATGCTAATATTAATACGTTATCGAAGATAGGTATTTCGGTAGGATATGATAACAAGCTCTCGGTGGATGAAGATGCTCTTAAAAAAGCAGATATGAGTGCATTTAAGACATTGTTTACAGGAGCTAATTCCTATGGAGATAAGATTGAGTCGAATGCTAATGCAATAGAGAGAATTGCACAGAATTCAATGACTAATCAATTAGGATATAATTCGTCAGGTTCCTTCAATGGTCTGTCCGGTAGTTTATATGATAGTTTTTATTGACAAAATCAAAAATATTATGTAATATAATTAGCGGCTTTGGCCGCTAATTTTTTGCAGAAGTGGCGGAATTGGCAGACGCGCACGGTTCAGGTCCGTGTGGTAGCAATACCATGAGGGTTCAAGTCCCTTCTTCTGCACTTAAAAACCCCGAATTATTCGGGGCTTTGTTTTTTTACAGAAACTCATAGTTTTTTTATTTATTGTTTTTGACACTCACATCTTTTTTTCCTGGGATGATTTAATAAGGCGAAGAATCAACTGATAAGCGTATATGTACACAGGAATAATTATTGTAGCGGCTATTGATGCAAGTAGAAACTTACTTGTATACTCATTCTGCATTAGAGCTAAAATGAGTGTTATGACGTATAATCCTACCAATAATACAGCTATAAGGGCTGCTATAATTCTTTTGAACATGATTTTTCCTTTCATAATTGCGATTTTCTGTATATTATACTGTATATTGTTATTAAAACCAATGACAAATATACAGTATGGGAGTAAAATAGTTATAAGTTTTATTAAATTTTTATATTTTGGAGATTATTAGGTAATGAAGGTAGTTAAAGGCATTTTATATTTTCTGGCCATTATTCTTGTATTATTTACAATTCTTATTGTAGCCAGTGCATATAATCCTAATATTACATCAAATATTCAGAAGGTTCTGTTTAAAAACAAAAATGTTACTGTTTCTGAGTCAGAGGAGAATATGGAATCTTCTGATGAAGTTGTTCGGCCGGCTACGGATTCAACAGAGGAAGACGGTAGTGATGTACCTCCTGAGGAATTTAAAATGCGTACCCTTGAGGAAGCAGGCATATCAGAGGATTCTCTTATTACATCCCTGGAGGATTATTATACTAATTGCCACAATCAGATTATTGAGAAGGGTATTGGTGAGTATTCTTTTGAAAATGTCATATCCACAGAGTCTTTGGTACAGGAAATTTATGCAAAGTACAGCGATAAGTCATATATTGATGAATATATGAATGATACATTAAATGAGATAGGTGCTGCTACCTATGAGATGAATCTTTTGGTGGAAGAACTGGAAGGCGAGAACTTTAGATTAACACATCAGATGATTATAAAGGATTAACTTTATGGTATGATACCAGGGTCAAAAGGTCATGCTGACTCGTCGTGCTTGCACGTAAGAGGCTGTATGCACCTTTATGACCCGCCAAAACATGAAAAAGTAGCCATTTTTTGCAGAAAAAT
>JAZQOI010000034.1:0-7736 GCA_045627745.1 Lachnospiraceae bacterium
GAAATTCTTTCGAAATTATATTACATTTTTTCCAAAATATAAAAAGGAATTATGAACCTTATATGGAATACTATAATTAGGGACGTATTGGGAGGACGAAAATAATGCTTATAAGGGAAAGCCTTGAGGCATGGGAAAGAGATTTTTTAAGCCCCTATGCCAAGTTAAGTGAAGAATCTAAGGGACGTCTGAGAGAAGAAGAACCTTGTGATATTAGGCCTGTTTTTCAAAGAGACAGGGATCGTATTATTCACAGTAAATCCTTCCGAAGGCTCAAGGATAAGACACAGGTTTTCCTGACTCCTGAGGGGGATCATTACAGAACCAGATTAACGCACACTCTGGAGGTTTCACAGAATGCGAGAACTATTGCCAAAGCACTTAGACTTAATGAGGATTTAACAGAAGCAATTGCGCTTGGCCATGATTTGGGACACACTCCCTTTGGTCATGCAGGAGAGAGAGCTCTTGACAAGGCTTGTCCAATGGGCTTTAAACATAATGAGCAGAGCAGGCGTGTGGTTGAGATACTGGAGAAGGATGGAAGGGGTCTTAATCTTACTGTTGAGGTTAGAGATGGTATTCTTAATCATAAGACCAAGAATATGCCATCTACTCTTGAAGGCAAAATTGTTCGACTTTCAGACAAAATCGCATATATGCATCATGATATGGATGATGCTATTCGTGGTCATATATTATGTGAAGAGAATATTCCTAAGGAGCTTAGAAATACCTTAGGTGCTACCACAACACAACGTTTGGATAGATTTATTCACGATATTATTACTACGAGTCAGGATGTGGATGATATAAAAATGTCTGATGAAATAGGTCAGGCAATGAGTGAGCTCCGTGAATTTATGTTTATCAATGTGTATCAGAACCCTAAGGCTAAGGGAGAAGAGATTAAGGCGGAGCGTCTTGTTGAAAATTTATATGATTATTATTTGAAAAACTTTTTTGATATACCAGAGGAATATCAACGACTTATGACAGAACGTGGAGATAGCAAGGAACGTATTGTATGTGATTATGTGTCCTCAATGTCGGACCGTTTCGCAATTGCTGTTTTCAATGATATTTATATGCCGGATTCATGGAAGGATTAAGAAATGTATTATCCCAGTGATCTTGTAGAAGAAGTACGACGCAATAATGATATTGTAGATGTAATTTCTTCTTATGTTAAGCTTAAAAAGTCGGGAAGTAACTATTTCGGGTTATGTCCCTTCCATAATGAAAAATCAGGTTCATTTTCTGTATCGCCATCACGTCAGATGTATAAGTGTTTTGGCTGTGGTAAGGGTGGCTCGGTTATTACCTTTATTATGGAATATGAGAATTATAATTTTCCGGAAGCAGTTCAATTTCTTGCAGATAGAGCCGGAATTAAGATGCCTGAAATAGAGTATTCTAAGGAAGAGAGACAGAAGGATAATTTAAAGGCACGTATATTAGAGGTTAATAAGGAGGCCGGTAAGTTTTATTATTATCAGCTTAGAAAGGAAGCAGGAGTTACCGGACTTAATTATCTTACAGGTCGAGGATTGTCGGATGAATCAATACAGAAATTCGGACTGGGATATGCAGTAACCGGTAGGAATCTGTTGTATCAGTACCTTAAGTCAAAAGGCTTTGATGATGAAGTTCTTAATAAATCAGGAATATTTGTATATGACGAACAGCACGGAATGATGGATAAGTTCTGGAATCGTGTGATTTTTCCAATAATGGATATTAATCATAGAATTATTGGTTTCGGTGGTCGTGTAATGGGTGATGGTAAGCCTAAATATCTTAATTCACCTGAAACACCTGTATTTGATAAGGGACGTAATCTTTATGGTCTTAATCATGCCAGAACCAGTCGTAAGAATAATATGATTATATGTGAAGGCTATATGGATGTGATTGCACTTCATCAGGCAGGCTTTAATCAGGCTGTTGCATCCCTTGGCACCGCATTTACCGGGGCACATGGTAGTCTTCTTAAGAGGTATACAGAGAATGTTCTTTTAACCTATGATAGTGATGATGCCGGGGTTAAAGCAGCTCTACGAGCTATTCCTATGCTTCGTCAGGCAGGTCTTTCTGTAAAAGTTATTAATTTGACACCCTATAAGGATCCGGATGAATTCATTAAGGCATTAGGACCGGAGGAATTTCAGAAAAGAATTGATGATGCTGAAAATGCTTTTTATTATGAAGCGCGTATTAGAGAGCGTGAATTTGATTTGAAGGATCCGGATGGGGTAACAAGATTTAATAACGAACTTGCTAAGATGCTCCTTAGATTTGAGGATGCCATTGAGCGAGACAATTATCTTGATGGAATATGTAAAAAATATAAGATTAATCCTGAAAATATGCAGGCGCATATTCGTAAGCTTGTGGTTAAGGGAGAGGGCATTAAGGAATATGAGAAGCCAAGAAGTACCGTTTTTTCCAAACAGCTTCCCGAGAATTCCATTAAGAAGACACAAAAGCTTCTTCTTACCTGGCTTTTAGATGAACCATTTATATATGATACGCTTAAGAAGTATTTGCAGGCTGATGATTTTACGGAAGATATATATCGTACTGTTGCTACATTGCTGTTTGAACAGATTGAGAATAATAGCATTAATCCGGCAGGAATTATCAGCTCCTTTACCAATGAAGATGAGCAGAATGAGGTTGCATCATTATTTTCCACTAATCTTGAGAAAATAGAAACGGATTCTGAAAAGGAGCAGGCTATTAAGGATATTCTTATAAAAGTAAAAACCTATAGCTATGAATTACATAACAAACAAAGCGACCCTACAGATATGGCAGCACTTAGCGCTTTGATTGACGAAAAAAAGAAGCTTAAAGAGCTTAAGAATATTAAAATATCCTTTACAGGAAAATGATTATTACTTAATAAGGAATAGATTAATAGGATAACATTTATGGAGGGCTTTTTAATGAGTAAAAAAGATGTTGAGATTCAGGAAGAAGTTGTTGAGGAGACTACTGATGAAGCAATTGTTCAGAAGTTTGACGAAAAATTAAAACAGCTTCTAAACAAAGCAAAAAAGAAAAAGAATGTACTGGAAAGTCAGGAAATTGTCAGTTTCTTCAAAGATATGGAGCTGACAGACGAGCAGTTTGATAAGGTGAATGACTATCTGGAAATGAATGGGGTTGATATATTAAAAATCACAGAGGAAGAGGATGATGACGACGAAGAGATTATCCTTACTGATGAGGATGATGTGGACGTTGAAAATATTGATTTGTCCATTCCTGATGGTGTGAGTATTGAAGACCCTGTAAGAATGTATCTTAAGGAAATAGGTAAGGTGCCTCTTCTTAGTGCAGAGGAAGAAATAGAGTTGGCTCAGAAGATGGAAAATGGTGGAGAAGAGGGAGAAGAAGCTAAGAAGCGTCTTGCGGAGGCTAACCTTCGTCTTGTTGTCAGTATTGCCAAGAGATATGTAGGACGTGGTATGTTATTTCTTGATCTTATTCAAGAAGGTAATCTCGGTCTTATTAAGGCTGTTGAAAAGTTTGACTATAAGAAGGGCTATAAGTTTTCTACATATGCAACCTGGTGGATTCGTCAGGCGATAACACGTGCTATTGCTGATCAGGCGCGTACTATTCGTATTCCTGTTCATATGGTAGAAACCATAAATAAGCTTATTCGCATTAGCCGTCAGTTACTTCAGGAGCTTGGTCGTGAACCTACCGCTGAAGAAATTGCCGAGCAGATGAACCTTCCTGTTGATAGAGTTCGTGAAATTCTTAAGATTTCTCAAGAGCCTGTATCACTTGAAACACCTATCGGTGAGGAAGAGGATTCACATCTTGGTGATTTTATACAGGATGATAATGTACCTGTTCCAGCCGAAGCTGCTGCATTTACTCTTCTCAAGGAACAGCTTGTGGAGGTTCTTGGAACACTTACAGACAGAGAACAGAAGGTGTTGAGACTTCGCTTTGGATTGGATGATGGAAGAGCTCGTACTCTGGAAGAAGTTGGTAAAGAATTTAATGTTACCCGTGAACGTATTCGTCAGATTGAAGCTAAGGCTTTAAGAAAGCTTCGTCATCCCAGTCGTAGTCGCAAGCTTAAGGATTATTTGGATTAATTGGAGAAATGTATGATTTTATCTGATAGATTATTGGCTGTAGCTCGATTAATAACACCCGGTAACAGAGTCGCTGATATTGGCTGCGACCATGGTTATTTATCGATTTATCTTATTCAGAATAAAATATCACCATATATTATTGCTATGGATGTTAACAGAGGTCCTCTTGAGAGAGCTCATGAGAATGTTATTAATTATGAATGCTCAGAGGATATTGAGCTTAGGCTTTCTGATGGTTTAAAGCAGCTTAAGGAGGATGACAATATTGATTCTATAGTAATTGCAGGTATGGGTGGTCCCTTGATGGTTGATATACTGTCTAAGGGAGCTGATATTATAGATGAAGCATCAGAATTAATATTGCAGCCTCAGTCTGATATTGCACTCGTAAGACATTTTCTTGAGGATAATCAATTTAGAATAGTATCTGAGGATATTGTTTATGAGGATGATAAATTCTATCCCATGATTAAGGCTATTCATGGTGATATGAATTTAGATAAGGAAATGTATTACAGATATGGTAAAATATTATTACGAGAGAAGCATCCTGTTCTTCATCAGTATTTATTAACAGAGAAGAAACAGTGGTTAGATATTAAAGCTAATCTTCTAAAGTCCGAAAAGACTTCTAAGGTTGTAGAAAGATTACAGGAGGTTGCTAATAATATTGTGATTGTAGATGCCGCAATTGCCGAATGTGATGAAATAACACCTGTTGAGATTGATAGGGTGTTGGATTGAACTCGGTTTTTAAGTTATTAAGGGTGGTTAACTGATGATGTACTTAAATGTACAAATAATATTAAGTGAGAGGGTGATTATATGGAAAACAATATGGTTAAAGTAACTGTTGGGGAAGTTACTAAAGAGTATCCTTATGGTAGTACCTACGAAACTATTGCTGCTGATTTTCAGAAGGATTATGATGCGAAAATCGTACTTGTTATTGCAAATGATAAGTTGAATGAGCTTCATAAAAAGGTAGTATGTGATTCGACTTTGATTTTTAAAACAGTTAAGGATCGTACCGGTTATAAGGCTTATAGAAGAACGGCTGCTTTTCTGGTTATTAAGGCAACCTATGATGTTGTAGGTGCTGATAAGCTGGATAAGATTAAGGCTGAATTCTCCATTGGGCGTGGACTGTATTTTAGTATGCAGGGTGATTTTTCTATAAATGAGGAGCTGGTTTCTAAGATAAAGGCTCGCGTTGATGAATTAATAGCGGCTGATATTCCTATTACTAAGACCTCTTATAGTGTGGATGAGGCTATTAAGATTTTCCATGATCAGAAGATGCTTGATAAGGAAAAGCTCTTTAAATATCGTAGAGCCTCAAAGGTTAATGTGTATTCACTAGAGGGCTTTAAGGATTATTTCTATGGTTATATGTGCCCAAGTACCGGTTATATAGAGCATTATGCACTTCATTTATTTGATGAAGGAATGGTTATGATGATGCCTGAACGTAAAATGCCTAATGAGGTGGCAGAATTTGTTCCATCACCTAAGCTTCATAATACTATGAAGGAGTCTACAGAGTGGGGCAATGTATTTGGTATAGATACTGTTGGCGCTTTGAATGATAAAATATGTTCCGGTGAGCTGGAGGATCTGATTCTTGTATCAGAAGCACTCCAAGAAAGCAAAATAGCTGAAATCGCAGAGTCTATTTCAGCGAGACCTGATGTTAAGTTTGTTATGATTGCAGGGCCATCATCCTCAGGCAAGACTACATTTAGTCATCGACTTAGTGTACAGCTCCGTGCTCATGGACTGAAGCCACATCCTATTGGATTGGATGATTATTTTAAGAATCGAGAAGATACTCCTAAGGATGAAAATGGTAATTATGATTTTGAATGTCTGGGAGCTATGGATGTTGAAGGCTTCAATGCTGACATGAAGAGATTACTTGCCGGTGAGAAGGTAGAGTTGCCAACATTTAACTTTAAGACTGGTAAGAGAGAATATCGTGGCAAATTCCTTCAGCTTGGCAAAGATGATGTGCTTGTATTAGAAGGTATTCATGGACTTAATGAGAAAATGTCATATGCTTTGCCTCAGGAATCTAAATTTAAGGTTTATATTAGTGCTCTTACTGCACTTAATGTTGATGAACATAATAGAATTGCTACCACAGATTCTCGTCTAATCAGACGTATGGTTCGTGATAACAGAACCCGTGGAACTTCTGCTTCAGGAACTCTCGCAATGTGGCAGTCGGTTAGAAGAGGAGAACAGAACAATATATTCCCATTCCAGGAATCAGCAGATGCTATGTTTAATTCGGCTCTTGTATATGAGCTCGCTGTTCTTAAACAGTTTGCAGAACCATTGTTATTTGCAATAGATAAGGATGACCCTGAATATCTGGAAGCAAAACGTCTTCTTAAATTCCTGGATTATTTTGTGGGAATATCCAGTGAAAGCTTGCCTAAGAATTCATTATTACGTGAATTTATAGGTGGTTCGGTGTTTAATGTATGATGTTTGTGTTGAAGGTGTGAGTGTAATCCACGAATCAATATTTCAGTTTAATATTTTTATAATTTATAATATGGTATGATATATAATTTTGAGTGGAACAGACAATCGCTGGGCGGTAACGCCGAGAGGAAAGTCCGGGCTTCGCAGGGCAGGATGCCGGATAACGTCCGGTAGAGGTGACTCTAAGGAAAGTGCAACAGAAAACAAACCGCCTGTTACTTATGTGTCAGGTAAGGGTGAAAAGGTGGTGTAAGAGACTACCGCTTAAATGGTAACATTTAAGGCAGTGTAAACCCCATCCGAAGCAAGACCAAACAGAAAACCATACGGTTGCCCGCCGTGTTTTCAGGTAGGTCGCTTGACATGATCGGCAACGGTCATGCTAGATAGATGATTGTCTAATACAGAACCCGGCTTATAGTTCCACTCATATAATAATAAAAGCAGATGCATTTGCATCTGCTTTTATTATTATATGAGTGCCAGAAATATCAATTACTTTCTGGTGTATTGTTCTTCACAGTATTTACAACGATATATACCTCGTTCTTCATCTGTAAGAATGAATATATGATTAAGCTCCTGCTCAATAGAGGTGATACATCTGGGATTTTTACATTTG
Organism: Lachnospiraceae bacterium; assembly: GCA_045627745.1. Lineage (GTDB taxonomy): Bacteria > Bacillota > Clostridia > Lachnospirales > Lachnospiraceae > UBA2868. Next base: position 7,240 of record JAZQOI010000034.1, read on the forward strand.
ATAACATTAGTAATTTCTTTAGGAAGTACTAATTCTTTCTTTTCTACTATTGTACCATCCTTAATAACATTTACTGTAATATTGTGGTCAATAAATCCTAGAATATCAAGGTCTAACATATCTACGTCACATTCGACTTTAAGAATGTCCTTTTTGCCCATTTTTTCGCTTTTTGCATTTTTAATAATTGCTACCGTACAATCAAGTCTGTCAAGCTTTAGGTCATGATATATTGACATGCTTTTACCGGCATCAATATGGTCTAACACGAATCCTTCTTCGATTTGTCCTACATTTAACATTGTATTATTCCTTTTCTTAGTATTTAATTTAGATGTTTTTTATAATTAACTTCAATAGAATGATACCAGGGTCAAAAGGTCATGCTGACTCGTCGTGCTTGCACGTAAGAGGCTGTATGCACCTTTATGACCCGCCAAAACATGAAAAAGTAGCCATTTTTTGCAGAAAAATGAGCGGATTTTGAATGTTTTGAG
>JAZQOI010000035.1:0-74491 GCA_045627745.1 Lachnospiraceae bacterium
TCATTTTTCTGCAAAAAATGGCTACTTTTTCATGTTTTGGCGGGTCATAAAGGTGCATACAGCCTCTTACGTGCAAGCACGACGAGTCAGCATGACCTTTTGACCCTGGTATCATATTCATTATTATGACCATTACATCTATTTAAATTAACTATACCATATTACCTGCCTGTTTTTGCGATAGCACCGATTCAAAAACCCTCAGTGTAGCGCCGTTACGCCTACGTTTTTGAAATGCACTCTTACAAAAACATTCTGCGTAAATGGTATAGGTATTTAGAAACATATGTACTATATTTGAATTTGTTAATATTGTGCAGCATTGTCTGACTTTATGTCAAGACGAAATACCATTAGACACTATCTAATTGTCTCGTTAAGATGCTTCATACGCCATTCAATACATCTTTTTAAGTAGTGAACGTAATCCGGATTCTTGCACACTCCCTTGCCACTAACATCGGAAATCTTAGCTACATCCATGCCGTTGCAGGCTGTAGGCTTTATTACAATGTTAAGTGCTTCGACCTCAGTGTCATTGGAAATATATGTTCCTATTCCAAATGCGGTTTTGATTTGGCCCTTAAAGTATTTATTTATTGCTGTTGCCCTTTCAAAATCAAGACTGTCGCTGAACAAAAGCATCTTGGTCATTGGATCGATACCCAGCTCTTTATAATGATTAATCATCATGTCACCCCATTTATAGGGATCCCCTGAGTCATGTCTTACACCGCTGAAAAGTGTGGCATAGGTGAGCTGAAAGTCCTGGAGAAAGCACTCAGTTGTAATGGCATCGGTTAGAGCTGTACCATTTAAGACACCGTATTCCTTAACCCATGCATCAAGGGCGTACCAGTTGGAATATGCAGGATTATGCTTGTGATTACCCTGACCTACACACATTATCCATTCGTGTGCCATTGTTCCGACAGGAGTTATTCCGAATTTTTTGGCAAGGAATACATTTGAGGTACCAACAAAGGTAGAATCTTTGAGACCGGCGTTTTTTAGTGTTTCAATTGCCAGTTCCTGCGCTTCGCCTGAAAGACGCCTTCTGATACCGAACTCTGAGAAGGCACCCAGTTCATATTCCCCTGAAATAAGCTTATTAACCTTTTTCTCAAGGCGCTCTTTAAAGCTTGCGAATAATTCTTCATAATCGTAGGCCATGCGAAAATATACTTCATTAACAATTGCAAGAGTAGGTATTTCGTACATGGAAGTGTTGAGCCATGTACCCTTTGTTTCGATTGAAAGCCCGCATTCATTATCCTGAGTAATTTCAAAGTCATTAAATCTGGGCTTCCATAGTCTGAGGAAATCTATGTAGGATCCCTTTATCCATTTAATTCTGTTAAGATACTCAAGCTCGTCTTCTGAAAAACGAAGGTCGCAGTAAAGCTTAATCTGGCGCTTAATCTCTTCGACCATTTCTTTTGTAAAGTGAACGTCGGTATTTCGGCATTTAAAGCTCCAGGTGGTTTTGTAGTCACTAAACTGGTGATATATAGCCTGTCCCATTGAGAATTTATATGCGTCTGTTTCAAGTAGGCTGTTAATAATCTGATTCATATTAGTTCCTTCCCTGTGAATTAATAACTTAAATTAACACTAATAAAGTATTATATAAAAAAATTCAAAAAATTTCCATTAAATAGTTTAGATTTTTTCAGGTAATATATAAAATGGTACATTTTTGTAAAATTTGAAAATATACAGACAATAAGTTTTGGATGGTTTTACTTGAAAAATATGTATTACTATCTTAAAATTGATTTCATATATCATTATTGATTTTATGGAGGAATTCAAATGGTTAATTTGTACGAAAAGGGTGCATATCTGGTTAATGGAAATGAGCTTATTCCTGAAACAGATGATGCAATTGCTGCAGTCAGTGAGAGAATCGGTAAGCAGGTTAGCAAGGAGGAGGCAGCTAAGAACACTATAGCTTACGGAATCCTTAAGGAGCATAATACATCAGATAACATGGATAAGCTTAAAATCAAGTTCGACAAGCTTACTTCACATGATATTACCTTTGTTGGAATTATTCAGACTGCCCGTGCTTCGGGACTTGAAAAATTCCCTATTCCTTATGTTTTAACAAACTGTCACAACAGCTTGTGTGCAGTAGGTGGAACTATTAATGAGGATGACCACATGTTTGGACTTTCATGTGCTAAGAAGTATGGTGGTGTTTATGTACCGCCTCATCAGGCAGTTATTCATCAGTTCGCCCGTGAAATGCTTGCCGGCTGTGGCAAAATGATTTTAGGTTCTGATTCACATACAAGATATGGTGCGCTTGGTACAATGGCTGTTGGCGAAGGTGGACCGGAGCTTGTAAAGCAGCTTCTTAACCGTACCTATGATATAGACAGACCGGGTGTGGTAGGTGTTTATCTTACAGGTGAGCCTTCACTTGGAGTAGGTCCTCAGGACGTTGCCTTAGCTATTATCGGTGCTGTATTTAAAAATGGATATGTAAAAAATAAGGTTATGGAATTTGTCGGTCCCGGTGTTTCAAGTATGTCACCTGATTTTCGTATTGGTGTAGACGTAATGACTACTGAAACAACATGTCTTTCATCAATATGGAGAACAGACAGTCAGGTTGAGGAATTCTATGCAACACATGGTCGCGTTGAGGAATATAAGGAGCTTAATCCCGGTGAGGTTACATATTACGATGGAATTATTGAGATAGATTTAGCTACTGTTAAGCCTATGATTGCAATGCCTTTCCATCCTAGCAACACATATACCATTGATGAGCTTAATGCTAATCTTGCAGATATTCTTGAGGATGTGGAAAAGAGAGCATTGGTAAGTCTTGACGGACAGGTTGATTTTACTCTTAAGAATAAGGTAAGAGATGGTAAGCTATATGTAGACCAGGGTATTATAGCAGGCTGTGCAGGCGGTGGTTTTGAAAATATTTGTGCTGCTGCTGATATTCTTGAGGGTACAAGTATTGGTTCCGATGAATTTACCTTAAGCGTATATCCTGCTTCAATGCCGATTTACATGGAACTTATTAAGAATGGCTGTGCAGCTAAGATTCTTCAGACTGGTGCTGTACTCAAGACTGCTTTCTGTGGTCCATGCTTTGGTGCCGGAGATACTCCTGCAAATAATGCATTTTCTATTAGACATTCAACACGTAATTTCCCTAACCGTGAAGGTTCTAAGCTTCAGAACGGACAGATTTCATCTGTAGCACTTATGGATGCTCGTTCAATTGCTGCAACTGCTGCCAATAAGGGATTCCTTACAGGTGCCGATAAGCAGATTGAAGCTAATACACTTAAGAAATATAAATATTATTTTGATAAATCAATTTATGAGAATCGTGTATTTGATTCAAAGGGTGTGGCTGACCCCACAGAAGAGATTAAGTTTGGCCCTAATATTAAGGACTGGCCTAAGATGGTGGCGCTTACGGATAATCTTATGCTTCGTGTTGTTTCTGAAATTCACGATCCGGTTACAACCACAGATGAGTTGATTCCTTCAGGTGAAACATCTTCCTTCCGTTCTAATCCTTTAGGACTTGCTGAGTTTACTCTGTCACGTAAGGATCCTAATTATGTAGGACTTGCTAAGGATATGAGAGCTGTTGAGGAAGCCAGGGAAGCAGGAGATAAGCCTTGCTCCATTAAGCCTGAGCTTAAGGATATGATGGATGCTGTTCGCACTAAATTCGCAGATGCGGATAAAACCAATACCGGCTTTGGAAGTACGATTTTTGCTGTTAAGCCCGGTGATGGTTCTGCAAGAGAACAGGCTGCTTCCTGTCAGAAGGTACTTGGTGGATGGGCTAATATTGCCAATGAATATGCTACCAAGAGATATCGTTCTAATCTGATTAACTGGGGTATGCTTCCATTCCTTATTAAGGAAGGAGAGCTTCCGTTTAAGAATCTTGATTATATCTTCATTCCGGGAATCAGGGAAGCTGTGGCCAATAAGGTTGATGTGATTAAGGCTTACGTTGCTAATGAGAATATGAGAGAATTTGATTTGACACTTGGAAGTCTTACAGATGATGAGCGTGAAATTATTTTAAAGGGATGTCTTATTAATTACTATGCAGATTAGGGAATGTGATTGAATAATTACCGCTTGCATATTTTTTGCAGAAAAATGAGCGGATTTTGAATGTTTTGAGGATTTCGAGAGCTCGTAGAGCGGAGAAATCCGGTATCGTTGGGGGCAAAATACCTTTTGACCCCAACATCATGATATGAAAATAACCCGAAGCTTGAAATGATATAAGCTTCGGGTTATTTCTATTTCATATGAACATCCAGCTGATTATATGGAATTTCGATTCCGCACTGTTCAAAATTATATTTGATAATATAATTGGCTGTTCTTTTGGATTTGGCCATAACCTCCGGATGAGCAAAGATTCTTAATCTGTAGAGAATGGCGCTTTCTGCATATTCCTGAAGACCAAGGAATTCGCATCGGTCTATATATTTGTTTTCGCTAATCTGGTGTGACACCTCTCTTAGGGTATCAAAGACCACATCCACAGGTACTTCGTAGGGTAATGGGATATCAATATCATATTGATTTGACAGCTTAACAACTTCTATTATGTTTCTGTTAGAAATTGTCATTTCTGCCTCTGTGAAAATATCCTTGATTTTGGTACAAGAGGCAGTTATTGATAGAACCTGGCCTTTTATTCCGTTATATTCAATAACATCTCCAACATTGTAATAAGAATTGCCGATAATGTGAAGGGACATAATAAAGTCTCGAGCTGTATCCTGAAGAGCCAAACCAAGGAGTGCGCCTATAAGACCTATGGCATAAATCACAAGGGTTGTCGGAATATGGTATATCCTGACAATAAGAATAAAGGGAACAATAAGTGTAAGTAAAACAATAACCACATACAATATGTGTGGAACCTGAGTTGCGTTTTCGCTGTAGTGTCCCTGACTGACTATTTTTTTAAGATATTTATAGTATATATGTCCTGTAAGGCTTGATATTAAAACAGCAGAAATAATAATAATCAAAACGTAGAAGGTCTGTATTGAAAAGAAATCATAGCGTTGAGTGATTTCTAAAATTTCATCAGCAACTTCTTCCGTAGATAGTATAGAAGAAAAAATCATAAATGATACCTCCATATAATAAATTATGTGTTATAAAATCATATTCTCATCTACCGGATATTTTATCACAAATTTATTTATTTTCACAACAATTAAGTTTTGAAACAGTTTTGAGACAGCCTTGACGTAATTGAATTTAGAGCATACACAATATAGTGAAAATACGCAGATGATACTACTATATGTAGTTGACAATGCATTGTTTGTATTATATTATTAGTTTTTAGTTAATTGAGATTATTCTTCATATCAGTAAAGGGGTGTACTGTTTTAATCTCGGTGAGCATTTTATTTGGGAGTATTTGAATTAATAAGGGATAAGTGCAAGGATTAAAGGAGAAAATGTATGAAAAAGAGAGTAGCATGCATTCTTCTTGGATTGAGCCTGTCGGCAATGAGCTTATCCATGGTGGGATGCAATAGTGAAGATGAGATAACAGCAGTTGAATATGAAGACCTTAATGTGTCTGAGGAAAGACCTGCTGTGGATACTATTGTAAATTACAGTGACTTTATGGGAACAATTCAGGTGGCTGATACTGTGTCAGTGGTTCCTCTTGTATCCGGTGAAGTAACTGAAACATATTTTGAGGTCGGTGACTATGTAAATGTTGGTGACCTTCTATTCAGCATTGATGATACACAGGCTAGGCAGGGTGTTGCTTCGGCAAAGGCTGCCTATGCGTCTACGAAGAGTTCTACAGACAGAGCTATCGGCTCGACTTTGGATTCCCAGACTATATCAGCCACAAGTGCATACAAGAATGCTGAAATAGGCCTTGATACAGCCCAGTACAATCTTAATGATTTGTGTAGTAAGATTGGCGATACCAAGGAAGCTATTTCGGATATAGACAGACAGACGGATGAGATTAACAATCAGCTCGCCAATATTGAAGAGGCTTGTAAAGCATCGTCAGGTAATGTGGTAAAGCTTGCTGAGCTTACTGCTCAGGCTCAACAGCTTAACTCACAGATTGCGTCATTGCAGGCTTCAAAGGCTTCACTGGAGTCTTCAAGAGATCAGCTTGAGTCTACTGTTCATATTTATGAGAATCAGGTTAAACAGGCACAGGTAGGTATGGATATTGCAACTGTATCACTGGCTGAGACTGTTACCAAGGGACTTAATGAGGCTGTTGATACTGTGAATACTACACTTAATCAGGCACAGGTTGCGGTTGATAATGCATCAAGTTCGCTTAAGTATTATTCTGTAAAATCACCGGTTGCAGGCAAAATCGAAGCAATAAATGTTGATAAATACAATATGGCTCAGGCAGGAGCACCAAGCTATGTTATTACAACGGATGACACCAAAAAGGTTGTATTCTATGTAAGTGAAGCCAATATTTCATCCCTTACACCGGGACAAATGATAACTGCAGAGTACGGCGGGACTAATTATGAAGGGGCTATATCTGATGTTGAAACCACGGTAGATCCTAATACAGGCTTGTTTAAGGTTGAAGCTACCTTTACCGGAAATACAGATGCTTTGTACACCGGTTCAAGTGTAAAAATATCTCTTGAGAGCAGTCGAGCTGATGCTGTTCTTACCATTCCTCTTGATGCTGTATATTACGAGAGTGAACAGGCTTATGTTTATGTTGATGATAATGGTATTGCAAAAAAGACTAATATTGTTACAGGAATCTATGATGATGAGAAAATTCAGATATTAAGTGGTTTAAATCAGAATTCTAATGTAATTACTACATGGTCTGCCAGACTTAAGGATGGAGAAAAGGTAAATGGAGTTAACTAAGCTTTCTTTAAAAAGACCGGTTTCTACGGTTATTGTTATAGCTGCAATTGTGATTTTTGGTATTATGTCCATTATGCAGATGAATATGCAGCTTACACCTGATATGGAAATGCCAATGTTTATTGTGTATACCACCTATGTCGGAGTGTCCCCTGAGGATATTGATGAGCTTGTATCTAAGAAAATCGAGGATGCAGGTGGTACCTTAAAGGGTATTAAGAATATTGAATGTATGTCCTATGAGAATTATTCCATGGTTTTGTTTCAGTATGATTATGGAACAGATATGGACGATGCTTATATGGATCTGTTAGAGCAGATTAATGTTATAAAATCTGATTTGCCGGAGGATTGTGCAGCTCCTGTGATTATGGAGCTTAACATGAATCAGCTTCCTACAATTACAATATCTGTGGCAGCAGAGGGAGACATAAATCTGCTTAATTATGTTCAGGATGATGTGGTTCCGGAAATAGAAAAGATTACCGATGTTGCCAAGGTAGATGTTTCCGGTGGTGAGGAAGCATATATTAGTGTTACTCTTGATCAGAATAAGATGAATCAGTATGGTCTTACAATGTCTAATATTGTAACCTATATTAATGCTGCAAGCTTTACTATGCCTGTTGGTACTGCTGATTATGGTAAATCCGCCTTGAATGTTAGTATAAGTGCAGAATATGATACTATTGCACAGCTCTTAGCCATTCCTATTACTACCAATAAGGGCCAGGTTATTCAACTGTCGGATGTGGCAACGATTACTCAGAAAAATGTTAAAAGTGATTCTATCAGCCGTTACAACGGACTTGATGATGTTACTATAAGTGTACAGAAACGTCAGAGTGCCGGTGATGTGTCTGTTGTTAAGCAGGTAAGAAAAACAATAGATAAGCTGCAGACTGAGAATGCGGGTGTTAAATTTGAAGTAATTTCAGATTCCAGTGAGAGTGTAAAGAGTTCACTTAAATCTGTTGCAGAGACCCTGGTTCTTGGTATGGTTCTTTCAATGTTTATTCTATTCCTTTTCTTTGGAGATATTAAGGGAAGTCTTATTGTCGGCTGTTCAATGCCGATTTCTGTGTTGCTTACATTTATATTAATGTATTTTTGCGGATTTTCTCTTAATGTTGTTACCATGGGTGCTATGGTAATTGGCGTTGGTATGATGGTTGATAATTCAATTGTTGTACTTGAAAGCTGCTTTAGAATGCGTGACCGTAATCTGGATTATAAAGAATCGGCTCTTAGCGGAACAAAATACGTTATGAATTCAATTGTGGCATCAACCCTGACTACGGTTGTTGTTTACCTTCCGATTGCCCTTTCAAAGGGACTTTCGGGACAGATTTTCAAGCCACTTGGATTTACAATTTGTTTTTCACTTTTAGCATCACTTTTTTCGGCTATTACACTTGTACCATTATTTTTCTCTAAGTATAAGCCGGTTGAGAAGAAAAAATCACCAACTACCAGACTGTTGCTGATTATTTCAGATAAATACAGTATTTTTCTTCGCAAGATTCTTCGTGTTAAGTTTTTAGCCGCTTTTATTGCTGTGATAATGCTTGGTCTTGCAATATTTGGAGCTACTCTTCTTCATGTAGAGCTTCTTCCTTCTTCTGATTCGGGTCATATTCAGTTAAAAATTGAGGGACGTCCGGGGCTTAATGTGGAAGAATATGATAAATTTATGACTGAGCTTGAGGAGATGGTTTCTAAGGATTCCGATGTTAAAAAGTATTCATTATCTGCCAGCAGTTCTCAGGCAAATGGTTCATTAGATGTGTATCTGTTCAAGGATAGAGTTAGAGAAACCTGGGAAATTGCAGAGGAATGGAAGCTTAAGCTGGCAGGTGTAACGAGCTTTGATGTTTCTATTGCAGAGATTTCTGATACTCAGATTTCAGGTATGGATACCTCGGCGATGACTTCTGATGGTACTACCGTTTCGGTTACTCTTATGGGTTCTAATCTTGAGGATCTTAAGGAAGCTGCAATAATGGTAGAGAACGAAATGAAAACTATCCCGGGTGTTATTTCTACTGATAGCGATAATCGTTTCGGAGGAAGTAAGGCAAAGATTGTTATTGATTCATTGAAGGCTGCCAATGTTGGTTTTACGCCTGCAGTTGTTGCCGGTCATGTAAACATGGCACTTAGCGGTGTTGACACCATAGAGATTACAAATAATAGAAAGCAGTATACTGTTAAGGTGGAATATCCTGAAGGTACTTATGAAAATGTTACCGACCTTAATGAACTGTCAATGATTTCGCCTACGGGAAAGAATGTGCTTTTGTCTGATATTTCAGATATTGTATATACTGATTCACCACTCTATATTACCCGATATAACGGAAAATATATGACCTATGTTTATGCTACAACAGTTAATGAGGGTCATTATGATGTGGAGGATGAAATAAAGAAGAGGGTTGATAATCTGGTATTCCCCGGTGATGTAGGACAGGGTCAGGATACCGCTGATGAGATGCTTGTGGATGAGCTTACTACTCTGGCTATTGCAGTTATTGTTGCATTTCTGTTAGTACTTATGCTTATGGCTATGCAGTTTGAGTCAATAAGATTCTCCGTAATGGTAATGTGGTGCGTTCCCTTTGCACTTATAGGTTCTATAGGACTAATGCTTCTTACCGGAACAACAATCAGTATGGTTGCCATGATGGGTATTCTTACACTTATTGGTACCGTTGTTAATAATGGTATTTTGTATGTGGATACTGTCAATCAGATGCGAGAAGAAATGTGTCGTGAAGATGCTTTGGTAGAGGCGGGTAGAATAAGACTGAGACCTATTCTTATGACATCTCTTACCACCATACTTGCGATGATTCCAATGTCTCTTGGAATCGGTGAGGGAACTGAGATGATGCAGAGTATGGGTATAGTTATTATCGGTGGCTTTGTGGCATCTACCTTCCTTACCTTATTACTGCTTCCTGTGTTCTATGTTATTATGGATAACCTTCGTGGAAAAAAGAAGAGAAATGAATTTAAGGATATGGAATTAAAGTTCCGTATGGCTAAGTTGAATGAGGGTGGCAGTAATGCTATAGAGATTGATACTGTTAGTACTGATTCAAAGGCTTCTGATTCTGAGATATTTGATAAAACCCAGTCATCTGATGCTAAAACCGGTGAAAAGAATAAAGCTTCCGATAAGAAGGAAGGAAAAAAGCACAAGGGTGACAAGAGGAATAATTCTGAGGACAGTAAAAAGCACAATCAGGGTAAAAATCAGAAAAATCCCAAGAAGAATAAAAAGCGTTCATCAAAGGGAGAACTTGAAATTATTGACCTTGATGATGAAGACTGATTGCAGGAGTGTGGTCTAATGGGAAATTATACATATATTCTCGAATGTAGTGACGGTTCTTATTATACCGGCTGGACCAATGATTTAGAAAAAAGGGTTAAGTCACATAATGCAGGAACAGGAGGAAAATACACTAGGGCTCACAGACCTGTGAAGCTTGTGTATTTCGAAGAGTATGCAACAAAGGAAGAGGCTATGAAGCGGGAATATGCCATTAAACACTTAAGTCTTAAGGATAAGAAAAAGCTATTTATAAAATAATACAATGTTGGTTGTATAAACAGTAAATTATATTGAGAATAGGTCGATATATTATGTATAGTTGTAGACAGTAACCGGGAACTGTACATTTGAATAAATATTGACCATGGAAGGCACAGAAAACGAATAAGGATATTCGTTGTTTTCTGTGCTCTTTTCATTAAGGAGGAAATTATTGATTATAGCAAACAGCAAAATAGGAATGGAGTCCGTAAGGAATTATTCCTCATTGCGCATGGATGCGTACAGTACTTCCATTGGAACAACCGGGAGCTTAGCTTTGCTTAGCCCTGTAAAGGGTAATAATTTAAAGGAAACTACTCTTAAGGATGTTAGTTCAAGTGGAAGCTTTAAGGAATCTATGAATAATTTATTGGACCGTTTTAAAAACGTTAAGACAAGTTCAATAACTCAAAGTCAACAGGAGAAGGATGCAATAAGCAGGATAAAAACGGAGTGTATTAATTATCTGCTATGGATTCTGTTTGGTGACAAGGAAAAGAGTAACGGTGTACGGGAAAACTATTCGGATTTATCTAAGAATCAGTTAAATATTGATTTTGGCACCGGCAATACAGGTGGCTTTACCTATAATTCCAATATGGCTCTGTCCCATTATTACAGTGAAAACGAAAGTGTGACCTTTAATACAAAGGGAACTGTGGTTACGGCAGATGGAAGGGAGATTGATTTTGGCCTGAGCTTTTCCATGAGTAGAGCCTTTGAAGAATATACGGAAGAATACAGAAATGATTTAGTGACTGCAATGTGTGATCCGCTTGTTATCAATTTTGATACAGACTGTGTATCGGTAAGTGATCAGAAAATCGTTTTTGATATTGACTGCGATGGTGTAAAGGACAGTATTTCTGCTCTTAATAAGGGAAGCGGCTACTTAGCTCTTGATAAGAATGGTGATGGCTGCATAAATGATGGAAATGAATTGTTTGGAACACAATCACAGGATGGATTTAAGGATTTATCCATATATGATTCAGATGGAAATGGCTGGATTGATGAGGCTGATCCTATATGGGATAAATTATTAATTGCCTGTATGAATGAGGATGGAACAACGGATTTATATGGTTTATCCGAGAAAAATGTTGGTGCAATATTTTTAGGAAATGTATCCAGTGATTTTTCCCTGAATAATGCGGCTACAAATGAAACCAATGCGGCTATAAGAAAAACGGGAGTATTTTTATTTGAGAATGGTGCTGCCGGAACTATGCAGCATATTGATGTGGCAAAATAGAAAAAAGAACGGAAAGAAAAAGTGGTGGGGTGTCCACCACTTTTTTAATCCTCTTCAAGTACCTGTATTTCAAGGTAATCACATTCAAGGCTATCAATAAAATTATCCTGAAAGAATCGACACTTGGCATGACGTTTGAATTCATTTACTGTGGCATCGAGCCATATTGGTGCACTTAAATCAAATTCATAGCATGTTTTATCAAGGGCATTAAATACCTTGTGGGTTCTGGTATCATTGCTATTATCCTCGATGACTATATCTTTAAGTATGTGGTTGTCTGTAATTAGTTTTGCCCATATTCTCATACTATTTACCACATATTCCAAGCTTTTTATCAAGACCGGTCATAGAAAGAATACTCATTACTTCTGAATTGACATTAATAACAAGGAAATCCGCATTCAACTCCTTGGTTTTTCTATGGGCTGCAACAATCATACGGATTCCGGCAGAGGAAATATATTCCACCTTTTCAAAATCAAGAGTAAGCTTTGTTGCTGCTTCAAGACCATTAATTACTTCGCCAAGCTGTGGTGAACTTTCGTGGTCTAACCATCCGTCTAAAGCTATTGTGATTTTTCCATTGTCATTTGTCTGTTCTATAGTCATTACTATACCTCCCTAAGATACTTAACTATTGTCAAAATGTTTGTATTATCAGTATATTCATATTTTATTTTATCTGCAATGGTGAATGCAATAAGTTTCCCAAGCCCTCCAAGTTGCTCGTCAGGATTGTAGTCTATATCATAATCCACATCCTTGGTAGGATCGTATTCGAATCCGTTGTCCTCAAACTTAAGCAGGATTCTGTCTGAATGCTCGAAGGTAAATATTACGAAATTATCAGTGCTTGTGGATTTTCCTTCAAAGGCATAGGAACAAATGTTGATAAATATTTCTTCGGCAGCAACACATAATGAGAGCTTCATGGAGTGTTCAAGGTTGCTGTTAAGAATGGCCTCTTTAATCTTGGAAAATTCCTTTGTTTGAGGTAAGAGTTCCAGTACGATTCTATGCTTTACGGTGCAGGACAACATTGTCAGGTCATCAAACTGTTCGGTATTTTTCATGAAATCTTTGACTCTTGCATCAATGTATTCTACAATATTTTCCTCCCTTGAAATAAGGAAATCATTCAGAGCCTCTTCAAGTCTTTTTTCTCCGTAGAACCTCTTGTTTTCATCGATTGCTTCCGTTACTCCATCCGTATACAGGAAGACAATATCGCCATAGTCCAGGGTAATCTTTTCTTCTGTATATTCTTCGTTACTGTATAGGCCAAGAACAAGATTTCTGGCACCGTTAAGCGGTATAGGCTTGTCCTTGATAATGTAGGGTGGAAGATGACCGGCGTTGGAATACGTAAATTCTCTTGTTTCCGGATCGTAGATGCCTACAAAGGCAGTGGCAAAGAACATATTGCGATTATTGGCTGTAATTACATTGTTGGTTTTTGCAAGAATTTCTGCAGGTCCGATTCCTTCAATGACACTTTGCTTTAAAATCACAAGTGTAACTGCCATATACATTGATGCAGGAATTCCTTTTCCTGATACATCAGCAATTGCAATGAAGATTTTGCCGTCCTTTAGTACCATATAATTGTAAAGGTCACCACCTACATTTTTTGCAGGTGCCATACTTGCGAAAATTTCGCAGTCCTCGGCATACAGTCGATTGGAATCAAGAAAGCCCTGCTGAATTCTTGAAGCAATATCAAGTTCTGCCTTTTGACTTGCCTGGGCATTGTTTAACTTATTAATGTTTTCAATATATGTATCTATATTCTCTGTCATAACATTAATTGAAGATGAAATAATATCAAACTCATAGCTGCCGCTCTGTTCGAGTTTATCACTGGTTCTTTTACCATCCTTAATATAGGTTGAAATAAATTTACTTATTTTTTTAGCCGGCTTAAGAACACTATTTGTAATAATAAAGTACATACATAAGGTAAGTACTATAATGGAAAGCAGAATAATAATAATCAGTTGGTTAAAGCTGGTTACGATATCTTTTTTTACTGCTTCATAGGATACGCCCGAGCCTGATACTATTCTGTTGCCGTAAGCATCATCTATTGCTATTGCTGATACGCAGGCACCATCGAAAAACAGGTCATCGTAATCTAAATATGTTTTGGAACCATCCCAAAGCTCTAATTCCTCCGGACTGGGAATGTATTCATACTCACCATCAAAAACGTTCTTAGGTAATTGAGAAACAAAGTCCATGCCCTTTCGTTCACAATAATTAAGAATCCTTATATGCTGTCGGTCTTCGCTTACAACGTAGGTGAAAATAAATGCAACATAATTCTGATTACACAGGTTCTGCCCTAATGACTTCATCATATCCCGGCAGCTTTCATCAATGGGTGTTCCCTTTTCCTTGGCATAATCGCTAATGGCACTTATATAGCTGTTTGTTATGGTGCGGTTATATATCAGTGTCTGGTTATGTACTACGTCGGATACCACAAAAAAGTCTCCGACAATCAGTAATAACAGAACCAGAATAATCAATAGTGACAGTTTAAAGGTTAGTGTTTTTGTAAGTGATTTTTGTTTTGTTTTTTTATTCATATGAATCCTCTGCTTCAAAGTAATCTAATGATAATAGACCGGAAAGTACACGTTCAAGGTATGACACATCCGGAAGCTCCCAGGAAAATCCCAATCGATACAAAATATTAGCGGTAAATTTATTATCTGTTTCCACTCCGTGAATATCAGGACGGTCATTGGTCATAAGTCCCTGAAGTTTTGCATTTATTTTAGGATCTCCAAGCATTTTGTGATAGTCGGCATAATAATCCTCGTCCGGAACAAGGGTTATATTAACGCCGCATTTATTGGCTGCCTCCAACAACTGCCATTCATCGAAGTGGAATCTGTTATCGGCGTTAAATGCTGTAAAAATATCATTTGTTCCTGCTAAAAGCACAATTGCCTTAGCAGTGGAATCTACAGGCGAAAAGCTTACCGGGTCTGTTGCATGACTAATGGGGGCTTTCCCTATTGTTGCAAAGCCTCGTACAGCATTTAGGAATGCATTTGTTTCAAAGTTAATCTGAAATTCGCCATCCTCGTAACGGCCCATAAGATTACCTACACGTATGATTTTTCCACGCATACCATTTTTGATAGCCTCAAGCACCTTAAGCTCTGCATGATACTTGGATATAGAGTATTTATTTCCCATATCATCAATAACAAACAGCTTGTTTTCATAAGCCTTAATACCCTTGTTATAGGTTTGTGCTGTGTGTGCTCCGGGAATGGAAATAGTGGATATCTGAATAAGGCGTGCATTGTGGCTGTTTGCAATCTTAATCAGATTCTCTACACCACCCACATTAATTCTCTCAAGAATATCATCTGCTGCATAATGCTTTACGATAGCAGCGCAGTTTATTATTGTATCAATGCTGTAGTCCTTAAGACAATCCGTTAAGTCGTCAGTAATATCAGCTTCAATAACAGACACCCGTGTGTTAACAAGCTCCTCAAAGGGATTGCCAAAGTAGTACATAAGCATACTCATAAGTCGTTTTTTGGCAGATTCAAAGTCACCTTTACGAAGAAGACATATTATATGACCTTCATTTTTTTCAAATAGCTCAGCTAAAATATGAATACCTAAAAATCCGACAGCTCCTGTTAACAGTACGTTGCCAAGAGGTTCCCTTGTAACCCGGTCGGCATATTCAAGGGTGTTGTACTGTAGCTGCGTGGGATAGTCAGATATAATATCTGTTGCACCAAGATCCGGTTGGAACTTAGGATTTAAGGCTTTGTGGGCAGAAATACTATCTGCAAGAGCCTCGGGAGTTGGATTATCAAAAATATCCTGATATTCCACTGAATATCCCTTTGACTGAAGCTGCATTATAACCTTTGAAGCCGACAGAGAGGTTCCGCCCATTTCGAAGAAGCTGTCATCTGAATAGATTTCCTCTGCATTAAGAACTTCTGCAAAAATATCACAGATTTCCTGCTCTAAGGATTTCCTGGGCGCCTTGTGGGTTTTCTGTTTACGCTCCTTTTTAACCTCAGGCAGTGCTTTTTTATCAATTTTTCCACTAGGTGTAAGGGGCATAGCTTCAAGCTGCATAATAACATCAGGAACCATATAATAGGTAAGCCTTTTCTTAAGATATGCTGTGAGCTCTTCTGTATCAATTGTATTGGATGCCGTAAAGAATGCCACCAGATAATCCTCAAAGCCATTGTTTCGTACAAGGACCTTACTTGATTTTATCCGGTCAAAATCACAAATGGCATTTTCGATTTCATCAAGCTCAACTCTGTAGCCCCTAAGCTTAACCTGATTGTCCATACGTCCACTAAATTCAAGCTCCCCGTCACTGTTGAATCTTGCAACGTCACCGCTTCTGTATGCCTTTATTCCGTCAATTTCAATAAAGGTTTCACGATTTTTATCGGGAAGATTAATGTATCCCCTTCCTACGCCGGTTCCTGCAATAATAAGTTCTCCTGTTGCAAAGGCCGGAAGCTTGCGGCTGAACTTATCCATGATGAATACATTATAATTATTGGCAGGTCCACCAATGGTAATGGAGGCTGATGATGTAATATGCTTGGAGCTGGCTGAAACAGTACATTCCGTAGGCCCGTAGGCATTGACAACATATATATCCGGATTGATTTTTGTGAGCTTTTCAATCAAGCCTGTAGGGAAGGCTTCGGCACCTATCATTATTGATTTTAATCCGGATAATCCCTTTTCAAAGTATTCGATGCCGAGCATGTTCATAATAAATGAAGGCGTACAGGCCATTACATCGACATTGTTATTAACCATCAGATCTGTAAGGGATACAGGATTATGAATTTCTTCTTCATTTGCAAGGACTACGGTTTTGCCGTTGCACAAGGGAAGAAGTATTTCAATAATATGTATGTCAAAGGATATTGAACCAAAGGCCAGTCCCGTTTCTCCTCTGTTTTTACATCTGAACATATCTTTTGCAACTGCAAAGGTCTGAACAAAGTTGGATAGACTGTGTTGTTCAATCATTACCCCCTTAGGCGTGCCGGTGGAGCCTGAGGTATATATACAGTAGGCAAGGGCATTATCACAGGGTGAAGCAGATGGATTGTCAATACTTTCATTTTGTAATAGCTGTTCAACTGTATATGCCTTGTAGTCCTTGTCATCACTAAACAGGCTGCTGTGCTTGGCTATTATGTGTTCTGTTGAAATTACGATTTTGCATCCTGAATCCTTAAGACAGTACTCTATTCTATCATCAGGATATTCGGGAAGAATGGGAAGGAATGCACCTCCTGCTTTAAGTATTGCCAGCTCACATACAGGAATATCAAGAGTTCTTGACAGAAAAACGGCAACTATTGAATCCTTCGTAACACCTAATTTAATAAGCTCTGCAGCAATTCTGTTAGCCTTTTCATTAAGCTCACTATACGTAAGCTTATCTGTGGATGATACGACTGCTAACCTGTGAGGATTTTCCTTAACACATTTTTCAAACAGCTTACCTGCCGGAAGTGTGTCATATTCAAGGGCGGTATTGTTAATTCGTTCAAGTGTCCTTGCTGCCTCCTCTGACAGAATATTTATGTCTTCTGCCTTATCATATTTAGTAAAGCCTGTGAGAACAAGGTCAAACACATCCAAAAAGCTGTTTATAAATGCATCGCTGTATTTCTCACGCTGATATTCAGCGTTCAATTCATATTTTCCGTCCTTGAGAAAAACAGTAATGGTGATTGCCGATTTGGTTGTATTAGGGGCTACCTTTACAAATTCTGCTTTCTGTCCTAAGAAGTATTCATAGGAAAATGCACTGCCCTGATAAGCAAAAATAATATCGGAATGAATGCCGTAGGCGGCCGATATTTCAGCGAAGGAATATATGTCATTTGACATACTTGCAAGTATCTGCTTCTGGGTAGTCAAAATCATATCCTTAACATTAATACTGCCTTCTGTGTGCACAAGTACAGGAAGCGTTTTTACAAGCATTGTAACAGAAGTAGAAAGTCTGGAATCGCTTCTGCCGTTGTAAATGGTGGTGTATACGGCATTTTCCTGATTTTCAAAGAAGCTTAATGTATAACCAAAGGCTGCATTAAAGTATGCGTTTTCGGTGAATTTGTTTTTTTGACAAAAATCAATAACCTCTGAGGCTTTTGTATTTGCGGTGCGCTTGATAGCACCGGCACCTTTGTTTTCTCGGTCAGGAGCCTTAGGAGGCAGACAGTCTGCATCGCAGCCGCTAAAAATACTGTCGAAATGTGCTTTTGCATTAGTATAAGCCTCGGTGGTTCTACGGTCTTCTTCATCAAGGGAGAGCTCATAGCCCGTAAAACGTTCGGTTAATACCTTTTCGCCACTATAGGCCCTGGATATATCTGCCAGAATAATATTTTCAGATGTACCATCAGAGGCAATATGATGAAAGTCCATAAAGAGATAATTAGCATCGTCTGCCTCATAAATTGTAATTCTATACAGCGGCTCACCAAGAAGCTTAAATGGTCTTACAAGCTCATGTGAAGAAGGAATATTGGAACACGATACAATGTTAACAACCGGTTCCGTTGAATCATTACGTCTAACCCTGATATTGCCTTTTTCATCAGCAAAAAGAATTGCTTTTGTGTAGGGATGAGCGTTTAGTGCTTCTTTGATGGCTATAGCCAGTTTTTGTGTGTCTATTTCTGAGGAAAGCTTTAGCATCATAGGAATATTATAGTTAACTGCATCAGGATTACTGCTGCATTCAATATATATTCCCATCTGAGTCTGAGTCAGCGGATAATTATCAAGAATGTCATATTCCTTTGTGGGAGTGGCTGACCGGATAAATTTCTCCAAAAGCTTTACCGTGTTATGCTCCTTTATATCTGAAACTTTAAAGGATATATTAAATGCCTGATCTAAGGCTACGTTAAGCCTGATAATTCCGATGGATGTAAGTCCGGCGGCAAATAGGTCTGTATCTGTTCCAAATTGATTGTGCGAAAGCTCATTACAGCAGATGTCGTAAATTGCCTGCTGCATATCATTTTCGGGAAGGGTGATATTATCAATTTGTCGCGCAGGCTTTGGCAGGGCTTTTCTGTTAACCTTCTGATTCTGATTAAGAGGAATAGCATCAATCTGCATTATTACAGGAGGAACCATATAGGGTGGCTTCTCTGACGAAATAAAATCAGAAAGTGCTTTAATATCTATTTTTTCATCTGCTACAACATAAGCAGCCAGATATTTTCCGCCTGTAGCTTCATCAAAGGCTGCAACTGTTGCATCCTTTATGCCCTTGAAACGACGAATAATTTCTTCTATTTCAGTAAGCTCCACCCTGAAGCCTCTGATTTTGACCTGACCATCATGCCTTCCTATATAATCAAGCATTCCGTTTGGAAGGAATCTTACTACGTCACCTGTACGATAAACGTGTTTATATTTGGGATTATCGGTAAATGGATTGTCAATAAATACCTCTTTTGTTTTTTCAGGCAGATTAAGATAACCCTTACTTATCTGGTTGCCTGCAAGTAGGAGTTCTCCGGGAGCACCTACAGGCAGTCTGTTTAGATATTCGTCTACAATATAGCCTTTAACATTTTCGTGAATTGTACCAATCGGAAGTCGTAATTTTTTATTGGTTACATGCCATCCCGTAAGGAATATTGTAGTTTCTGTAGGACCATACAGATTGTAAAACTTAAAGGATAAATCATTACCGTCAAAGGGGACAAGTGCTTCTCCACCTACACCAAAATACTTAAGATAGGGTGATTGTGTATAAAGAGCGAACTGCCTTCCTACCTGGGTTGTCATAATGCCGTGGGTTATGCGGTTATCTATATAAAATTGATTAAGAGCTGCCATATCAAGACGAATCTCTTCAGGAACAATATGGATTGTTCCACCAAGCGCAGGAACAGCTCCTACATCGATAAAGCATGCATCAAATCCAAAGGAGGCATAACAGGCACTGATGGTGTTTTCGTTAAGCTCGTATCTTCGACTGATACCCTGTACAAAGGACGAAAAGTTTCTGTGGGTTAGCTGCACGCCCTTTGGTTTGCCTGTGGTGCCGCTGGTATACAGCAAAATAGCATTGTCATCTAAGTCTATAGAAACTTTTATTTCGGTTGCCGCCGGAAGCTTTTCCATATCCTCTATATAGAGAATTTTTCCATTATAATCCGGTAGCAGACTAATTAATTCATGGGTTGTAATTAACATTTTTGCGTCAGCATTTTCAAGCATGAAGGATAGTCTGTCTGTAGGATATGATGAATCCATAGGCTCACAGGTACAGCCTGCCTTTAAAACACCGTAGGTAGCAAGCACAATCCACTCACTTCTGGGAATGAGAATGCCTACAGCATCCTGATTTTTAAGACCCTGATTAATAAGGTACTGGGCAATACGATTGGTAATGGCGTCGACCTCACCGTAGGTAATATGATGGTCCTTAAATACAACAAGCTCCTTGTTACTACATTTATTTGACCATTTTTTTAAGTATTCGAGGATTGTTGTATCTTCAAGCTCGAATTCTCCCATGCAGAAGCTGTCGCACTGATTTTTAGCATTGTCAGTAAGAAGGTTGACCTCCTTTAGAAGCTCTTTATTTATAAATTCCTCTATTGCACAGCCATAGGCTTCGGCAAATGCCTGTATTACTTCCTTTGAGTATAAATCAGACCTGAAACGGAAGCTTAGTCTGTAGGAATCTTCATTACTAAATACCATTAGAGTGAGCTTGTTCATTGCATCTGGAACAAATATTCCCTGTACAGAGTAGGCCCGTTCTGAAAGTGTCAGCGTACTGAAGCTGTCTCCCTGAAATACGAAGCTAAAGTCATTGGTAAGTCCATATTTTCCTGCTATTTCACTGAAAGGATATAAATCATATTTGACACTTTCTCTGAAGGTGTTCTGAAGGGACTGCAGGAAATCAGGGATGTTTATTGTACATTTTAAATCAACCGGTAGTGCCAGTGTTTTTACTAACATTCCCGCAGTGTTGAAGGTCATAGAGCTATGTCTTCCGCTTGAACCTACGCTAACAAGAGAACTTCCGGTTCCGTTATATTTTGCCAGAACAAAAGAGAAGGCACCAAGGAAAAGTGTGTTTTCTGTAATACCATTTTCTTTTATAAATTTAAGGAGCTTTGTGCGGTTTGGTGAAATTTGTGTCTCCACTGTATCAAGAGTGGCTTTATTATTATCCTCAAAATCCATAGGAAAATCATTAGAGATTTCACAACATTCAAAAAGATTGTCAAAGAATTGCTCAGCCTCTTTATATTTATCTGTTGTTTTAAGATATTCCTCATAGGTTGATAAATCCAAGGCTGATGTTTTTTCCTCAAAAACGTCACGACCTTCGTAAGCTCTTTCGATTTCCTTTAGAAGAATAGAGAGAGTAGTTCCGTCAAAAACAATATGATGACCGTCAAGAGCAAGAACCTTCTTGTCTTTGTTTTCGAATAGGCTTACACGAATAAGCTCCCCTGACTTTAAATCAAAGGGACGAACAAAGTCACTGAGGTTTTTATTAATATCTTCTGTAGTCTGTCTGTTAACATGGATAGTAGCATTATTTGGAATCATACAGGGAAGACTATCTACAACATCTATGCTGCAGTGGTAAGCTCCGTGATTATTAATTGATTTCTCAACTGCGAAAATAAGTCTGTCTGTGTCAATGCTATTATCAAGCTCAATTGCTATGGGATTGTTATACATAAGAGTATCAGGGGTTGCTTCCATTACAAAATACACCCCAAGCTGTGAGTCAGTAAGGGGATATGCTGCTTTTTCTGTTCTTGTGAAATTCTCACCGCCCGTTCCGCCGTTTTCAATTAGAAGAGCAATGTCTTTGGGCGTGCGTCCGGTCATAAAGCTTTCTGTATCAATAGGTAAATCTTCAAGAAGATTAATTGTCTGAATCGCCTTGATGGAATTACCGCCAAGAAGGAAAAAGTCATCATTTATCCCGACCTGACCGCATTGTAATACTTCCTCCATGGCATTGCAGATTGCCTTCTGAATAGTATTCTCGGGAGCCACGTATTCATTTTTGAAAACAGAAATATCAGGTTTGGGAAGATTGATTCTGTCAAGCTTGCCATTAGGATTAAGGGGAAGAGAGTCCATTTTAATATAGAAAGAAGGAACCATATATGAGGTCAGATTATCCTTGCAGTAATTCCTGATAGCAGCTTCTGTAAGTGAATTCTCGCAAACATAATACGCAGCAAGATAGGTAACACCATTGTCATCACAGAAATCCTTTATTGCTACTTCCTTGATTCCCTGAATCCTTCTTATGGTGCTTTCTACTTCGAGAGGCTCAACTCTTTGACCGTTAATTTTAATCATCCAGTCTTTGCGTTCGATGAATAACAGATTTCCATCGGGAAGACGTTCTACAATATCACCCGTTCTAAACATTCTGTCATAACCGTCAATATCCTTAAAGGGATTTTTGATGAAGGCTTTTTTTGTTTCGGCTTCACGGTTTAAATACCCCTTTGCCACATATCCGGAAATGCATAGCTCGCCTATGGTTACTTCGTTGTTATCATCGTCTAAAACGTATGCCTTTTCATTTCCAAAGGGTACTCCGATAGGGGTGTTTTCATATTTTTTATCTATCTTAAAGGCAAGTGTTCCTCCGAATAATTCAGTGGAACCATAGCCGTTTATAAGTACAGGATTATCATTGTAATACAGATTGGTTATTCGCTCGGAGCCTACGGAAATCACCTTGAGAGATTTATTGTTTGCCAGCATAAAGTCAATCATCCTGGGTGGAACAAAGGATGATTCGATATTGTTGTCATCATAATATTTGGCAAGCTTAAAGGGATCTCGTCTGATTTCGTCAGGCACAATAACCATATGCTTACCTATTGACATAGCAGAAATAAAAAGTCCCACACCAACTATAAATGTAAATGGGGCAATAAGACCTACAACGTTGTTTCTTTCTGTGTCGTCAGACTGATCATGAACCGCATTTCTAAGGGTTACTTCAGACATAGAATAGAAATCATGAATAACACCTTTTGGATTACCGGTTGACCCGGAGGTATATATAATAAGTCCTTCATCCGAAAAGTCAGGAATAACAGGATTTGTTGTTAAAGTCATATCCATTGATTTAACGAACTGTTCATCTATAATAAGCCGGTATTTGGAATCTTCCTTTATGTAGTTCAGTCTTTCTGTGGGATAGTCATCGGAAAGAGGAACCGTTACCGCTCCCATGAACCAGCAACCTATTAAGCAACCGGCATATTCCTTGCTTCTTTGAATTTCAATAATTATTCTGTCACCACGCTCTATTCCCTGTGCTTTAAGATTGGCAGCAACACAGGAGGCGTAGTTTATAAGTTCCCCATATGTGAAGGAGCTTGATTCGTCTGAAATAGCAGGCTCGTTTGCATGTTCCTTTGCAGTATTTAATAACAGCTCAATAAAATGTTCCATATTAAAACCCTCGTTGTCAGAAAATATAGTATAAAATTATATGAATCAAGAATATAATCAAAATTATACTCGTATATTCTGTGTTTTGCCACAGAAAAAAGAAAGAGTTTGACGCGATACTTAATAAATTGATATAATGTTGATTGACGTAAGGAGTGTGGGAATGCATAGCACGAAACAATCCGTATTACGTCATTTTGTTATTTTTTGACAGTAGTCTTCTAATGAAATACTTAGTAGCTGACAGTGATTTTAAATACAAAAAATTATTGTATAAGAGGTCTGAAATGTACGAAAATATCAAATATCTGATTGTTGATGTGGATGGAACCATGACCGACTCGGGGGTGTATTATGATAATCATGGCAATGAACTTAAAAAGTTCAGCACCAAGGACGGAGCCGGTTTTTTTGCATGCAGAGAAGGCGGAATAGAGATGATTGTGGTTACGGGAAGAGAGTGTGAAGCCACAACAAGACGTATTAAGGAATTTAAGGTTAAGGAATTATATCAGAACGTTTCCGGCAAGAAGGAATTTCTTAAAAAATATATGGAAGAACGTGGTATTAATAGAGAAGAGATAGGCTATATAGGAGATGATATAAATGATATTCCGCCTATGAGCCTTTGCGGTTTTGTGGGATGCCCTAAGGACAGTTGCACAGAGGTTTTAGAAAGAGCCGATTATGTCAGCCGATTTGAAGGCGGACATGGTGCAATGAGAGATGTTGTAGAGCATATTTTCAGAGAACGTGGTGAGTGGGATGCACTCGTAAAAAAAATATACGGAGGAATCTAGTATGAAAATCAAAGTGTCGGATTATATTGCTAACTTTCTTGTGGAACATGGTGTGGAAGATGTTTTTATGGTTACAGGTGGCGGCGCTATGCATCTTGATGATTCTCTGGGGCATAAAAAGGAGCTGAATTGTATATTTAATCATCATGAACAGGGCTGTTCCATGGCAGCAGAGGGCTATGCCAGACTTACGGGAAAGGTGGCTGCCGTATGTGTTACCTCCGGTCCGGGTGGAACCAATGCCATAACCGGTGTTGTTGGAGGATGGCAGGATTCAATTCCAATGTTTATAATATCGGGACAGGTTAAATGTGAGACTCTGACCTGGTCCTGCGACGTTCCCTTAAGACAGCTTGGGGATCAGGAATTCCAGATTATTGATATGGTTAAAAATACTACTAAATACGCTGCTATGGTTACTGAAGCCTGGGAGATACGATATCATCTGGAAAGAGCCTGGTTTATGTGTATGAATGGACGCAAGGGTCCTGTGTGGCTTGATATTCCTCTGGATGTACAGGGTGCGATCGTTGACACAGATGATTTGGTTGGTGTTGAAAATGAAAAAATGTTTTCACTTTATGCAAGAGAGAATCCGGAGCTTGATGGAAGTAAAATAGATGAACTTATTAAACTGATTAACAAGGCAGAACGTCCTCTTATTCTTGCCGGAACGGGAATAAATGTTGCAGGTGCACGCAAAGAGTTTAAAAAGCTTGTTGAAACCTTGCAGATTCCTGTTGTAACAGCCTGGAATGCTCACGATGTTCTTGAAACTGACAATCCTCTTTTTGTAGGTAAGCCGGGAACTGTGGGAACAAGAGGCGGCAATTTTGTGGTTCAGGCAGCGGATTTACTTATAGTATTGGGATGTAGAATGAATATTCGCATGATTAGCTATAATAAGTTTCAGTTTGCTGAGAATGCATATAAGGTTGTTGTGGATATTGATGCCAATGAATTAAAAAAACCTACAGTCCATGTGGATTTGCCTATTCATGCGGATGTTAAGGAATTCATGGCTGCAATGGATGAACGCCTTAAGGGAAATGTGAATTGGGATTTTAGTAAATGGATCATGACCTGCCGTATGGTAAATAAAAAGTATCCTGCAGTGTTACCTTCATACCATGGAACTGACAAGCTTAATCCTTATGTTTTCATGGAGGGATTGTTTAAGAATCTTAAAGCGGGTGATGTTACCGTGTGTGGTAATGGCGGAGCCTGTGTAATTGGTTTCCAGACTGCAATTGTAAAGGCTAATCAGCGACTTTTCACCAATTCCGGATGTGCTGCAATGGGCTACGGCTTTCCTGCTGCGATAGGTGCTGCTGTGGCAAGGAAGGGTGAAAGGGTTATATGTATCGACGGTGACGGAAGCTTTATGATGAATATGCAGGAGCTTCAGACGGTTGTATATAATAAGCTTAATATTAAAATCGTTATTCTCAATAATAATGGCTACCATTCCATTCGCCAGACTCAGAATAATCTGTTCAAGCCACCACTTGTAGGTGTTAGCGATGGCAATGGTATCAGCTTCCCGGATATGGAAAAGCTCGCATATGCATACGGAATACCTTATGTTCGTTGCGATGCTGAGAATAATCTTGATGCCTGCATCAAGGAAATGTTGGCAATTGACGGACCTGTAATGCTTGAGGCTGTTGTTGATGAGAATCAGAATTTTGAACCCAAGCTATCCTCTAAGGTGCTAGAGGACGGTAAAATTGTTTCGGCAGCTATCGATGATATGTTCCCCTTCCTTGACAGGGAAGAGTATGAGAATACAAAAAAGATGCTGCTTGGGTAATACATTTATTTAAATACGTCTGGTCATATTTGACTTATGTTAGTATCGAATGTAGAATAGTCGGGAATGCTTTATGAAATACCACAATATACTACTTATTCGGAGGAATAAATGAAGAAACGATTATGTTGCATCGTTTTAATTGCTGCCTGTTTATTAATGATGTACATAACACCTGTATATGCTGAAATACCATTGGATGATACAGGCGTTAAGATAGAAGATTATGCAGATAAGGTTATAGGTGTTCAGACAGGAACTTCCTCGGAATTCTCTATTAAGGAGATTTTACCTGATGCAACCTATCTTGATTTTAGAGATTACAACAGCGTTGCACTTGCATTACAATCAGGTCAGGTTGATGCAATTGCTCTTGATGAAGTAACCGGCGAGAAATTGCTTAAGGGTTATGAAAATGCAAGAGCTGTAGCTGAACCTCTGAGTGAGAAAGAGATTGCGGCGTTATTTCCTAAGACAGAGAAGGGCTATGCTCTTTGTGATGAATTTAATGAGTATCTTGCCAGGCTAAAAAGTGACGGAACTATTGATGATATGCTTGATATATGGTTCAGGAAAGGACGAGAAGCTGAACGTGTTCCCATAGATTTAAACACACTTACAGGTGAGAGAGGTACTTTAAAATATGTAGTGGATTTAACTCAGGAGCCCACATCCTATTATAATGGAGATAATTTACCTCTTGGGTTTGAATTTAA
Organism: Lachnospiraceae bacterium; assembly: GCA_045627745.1. Taxonomy (GTDB): domain Bacteria; phylum Bacillota; class Clostridia; order Lachnospirales; family Lachnospiraceae; genus UBA2868. Next base: position 26,615 of record JAZQOI010000035.1, read on the forward strand.
CCTTGTAGCCGGTTTCTGTGAAGAATACGGATATAGGGTTGAATATATGGACCAACCCTTTGAATCCCTGCTGCTATCTATAGCTACGGGTGTGGGAGATATCTGTACAAGCTATATTGCAATAATAGAGGAACGTAAGGAAAAGGTACTGTTTAGCGAACCCTATAAGGATGCGTATACTCGTGTGTATTTTTTAACAGGTAATGATGCAGGAGATACCGGTTCATTAAAGGATAGTTTTTATAAAACCTTTATAAGAGAGTCAAGATGGAAGCTTATTGTTCATGGTATTTTTACTACGGTGATTATAACAATAGCATCCATTATTGTTGGCAGTGTACTGGGATTTGGTATTTGTAAGCTTCGAATAAGCAATAATTCTGTAGCTGTTATAGCAGCAAAAATATATATTAAAATTTTTCAGGGTACACCGGTACTTGTTGTGTTGATGATTTTTTACTATCTCGTGTTCAATAAGTCGGGCTTGCCGGCTGTTGTCGTTGCAATTGTGACCTTTGGAATGAATTCGGCTGCATATTTGTGTGAGGTATACAGAAGTGGTATTGAGGCAGTGGATCCCGGACAGAGAGAGGCTGCTCTGGCTCTTGGATTTACTGAAAAAAAGAGTTTTTATACCTTTGTGCTTCCCCAGGCAGTTACGCATTTTATGCCGGTATACAGGGGTGAGTGCATTAGCCTTCTTAAGAGTACATCAATTGTAGGCTATGTTGCTATTCAGGATTTGACAAAGGTGGGTGATATTATAAGAAGCCGTACCTTTGAGGCTCTGTTTCCGCTTTTATCAATTGCTGTAGTATATTTTATTTTGTCTTATCTTTTGGGCCTTCTTCTTATTACTGTAGAGAAGCGCATTAACAGTTAGGAGGTCGGTATGATAAGAGTTGAGCATTTAAGAAAAGAATATGACAACGCAACGCCCTTAAAGGACGTGAGCTTTACTGTAAACAAGGGTGATGTAATTTCCATTATTGGACCTTCCGGCACAGGAAAATCAACGCTTCTTCGGTGCCTGAATCAGCTTGAAACACCATCCTCCGGAAAAGTATATTTTAATGATGAGTGTATTACAACGCCCGGGTATGATGTGTCGAAAATCAGGAAAAAAATGGGAATGGTATTTCAATCCTTTAATCTTTTTGCCAACTATAATATTGAAGAAAATATTATGGTTGGACCCATGAAGCTACTTGGTGTAAGTGAAGCGGATGCTAAAGAAGAAGCTCACAGGCTTTTACAGATGGTGGGACTTCTTGATAAAGCCGAAAGTAAAACCACGGAATTATCAGGTGGGCAAAAACAGCGTGTTGCTATTGCAAGAGCAGTTGCAATGCATCCTGAAATTATTTTATTTGATGAGCCTACCTCTGCACTTGATCCTACAATGATTAACGAAGTTCTGAATGTAATGCGTCGCCTTGCAGAAGCCGGTACTACAATGATGGTAGTAACTCACGAGATGAATTTTGCCAAGAATGTATCTAACCGCGTGTTCTATATGGATCAGGGGGAACTGTATGAGGAGGGGACGCCGGAGGAGATTTTTAATTCCCCCAAGCGTGAGCGAACAAGGGCGTTTGTTAAGAAGCTTCGTGAACTGGAGGTTACAGTGAATCCTAAGATCTTTGATATACCGGGATTTGACAGTATTGTTTGTGATTTTGCCAAGCAGGCCGGTGTGAAGGGAAATTTACTTGAAAAGCTAAGGCATGTAAATGAAGAAATGCTTGTGAATACCTTGATACCGTTCCTTAAGGATAAAGAGGAAATGCTGTATCATATTGAGTATTCCGAGGTGGATGAAAGCGTTAGCATCAGGGCCGATTTTTTGGGAGATAACAGAAGCAGCATAATAAGAGATAAAATGTCCGATATAACGGATATATCCTCGAAAATTATTAATGGTATGAGTAAGGAAGTATCTGTTGATTATATTGATGGACGCAATATAATCAAGGCAGTTATAATCTGATATATTTTGATTTTTACATAATGGAGCATATATATGAAAAAAATTAGTATAATGATTCCCTGCTACAATGAAGTAGAGAATGCTGAACTGATGGCAAAGTCAGTAATTAATGTATTAGAGGAATCTCTTTCAAATTATGATTATGAAATAGTATTTATTGATAACTGTTCTACTGATGGAACCAGGGATGTGTTAGAGAAAATATGCAAAGAAAATAAAAAAATCAAAGCGATTTTTAACGTCACTAATTTTGGACAGTTTAATTCTCCTTTTCATGGAATGTGTCAGTGTGATGGCGACTGTGTAATACCTATTTGTTGTGATTTTCAGGATCCGGTTGAGTTAATTCCAAGATTTGTTTCTGAATGGGAAAACGGTCACAAAATCGTAAGCGGAATTAAGACTACCAGCAAGGAAAACGGTTTTATTTATTTTCTTAGAACCATTTATTATAAGCTTATTAAAGGCATGTCATCAGTAAGAATGATTGAGCATTTTACCGGCTTTGGGCTATATGACAGAACCTTCATTGAATTGCTGAGACAGTTGGATGATCCGATTCCCTTTATGCGTGGAATTGTAGCCGAGTATGGTTCCGGCTTTAATATGATTGAGGTTGAGTACGAGCAGGCAAAGAGGCGTGCTGGTAAGACCCATAATAATTTCTACAGCCTCTATGATGCCGCTATGCTTAGCTTTACTTCGTATACTAAGATTGGATTGCGTCTTGCAACCTTTCTTGGATTTTTCTGTTCGGTTGTCAGTATAATCATTGCCTGTGTTTATTTTGTGCTTAAGCTTATGCATTGGAACAGATATACTGCCGGAACTATTCCTCTTACGATTGGTGTGTTTTTACTGGGCGGTGTGCAGTTATTCTTTATTGGACTGATTGGTGAATACATTTTAAATATTAATACCAGAGTAATTCACAGGCCTGTTGTAGTAGAAGAACGACGTATTAATTTTGATGATAGTTCAAAGAAGTAGGATGGGGTATTACAGGTTTTTGAACTTAAGTTATACGAGGTTTGGGAACATAGAAAGGAACTTGAAAGTAAGTGATTTTGTATTAAAGAGAGGAATTCTATGAAGGTTGTAATACTTGCCGGAGGTTACGGCACAAGAATTAGTGAGGAAAGTCATCTGAAGCCTAAGCCAATGGTTGAAATAGGTGAAAAGCCGATTCTTTGGCATATTATGAAGGGCTATTCAGCCTATGGTTATAATGATTTTATTATTTGCTGTGGCTATAAACAGCATGTAATTAAAGAATGGTTTGCAAATTATTATCTTTATAACAGTGATGTTACATTTGATTTTACAGATGATAATCGCATGACTGTACATAATAATGTGGCTGAACCCTGGAAGGTTACATTGGTAGATACAGGTCTTGATACAATGACCGGTGGTCGAATCAAGCGTGTACAGAAGTATGTAGGCAACGAGAGATTTATGTTAACCTATGGTGATGCGGTTTCTGATGTGGATATTAAAAAGCTTCAGGAATTTCATGAAGGTCATGGACGTATTGCAACTGTTACATCCATTAGTGTAAATGAGCGTTTTGGTGTTCTTGATATTAACGATAACGGTGAAATCAAATCCTTCAGAGAAAAGTCAGAAATGGATAAAAGTCGAATAAATGGTGGTTTTATGGTTTTGGAGCCTAAGGTTTTTGATTACCTTTCCGGTGATAATACGGTATTTGAAAAGGAACCACTCAAGAAATTATCAACAGAGGGTGAGCTTATGGCTTATAAGCATGAGGGCTTCTGGCAATGTATGGATACTAAACGTGAGCATGATAAGCTGGAAGAAATGTGGAAAAATGACACTGCTCCATGGAAAACCTGGTAGGAAGTAAATGCTGTTTTGTAGTAGACAAAAGCACTGGCTGTTGAGATTGTAAGAAAATGATTTAATGACAAAATACAATTGTGAAATTCTTTCTGTATGTATTTTGATTAGTTTCCGATTGATTACTGTTCGGTAACAAGAAGGCGGATATTTATGGATAATAAGATACTGGTTACGAGATCTTCAATGCCTCCTATTGAGGAGTATATTGAAGAAATAAGGTCAATGTGGGATACTCATTGGCTTACAAATATGGGACCAAAACATAACGAGTTTGCGAAAGAACTTAGAGATTATCTTGAAGTTCCAATAGTGGAGCTTGTTACTAACGGTCATATGGCTCTTGAACTTTCACTTCAGGCCATGGATTTAAAGGGAGATGTTCTTACAACACCTTTTACCTTTGCATCTACAACTCATGCTATTGTAAGAACCGGACTCAATCCTGTTTTTTGTGATATTAATGAGGATGATTATACTATTGATGTAGATGAACTGGAAAAAAAGCTTACCAAGGATACCTGCGCAATTCTTCCGGTTCATGTGTATGGCAATATTTGCAATATTGAAGCAATTGATGATTTTGCAAAAAAACACGGACTTAGGGTGATTTATGATGCTGCTCATACCTTTGGCGAAAAGTATAAAGGTCAATCTGTAGCAACCTTTGGAGATGCCTCCTGCTACAGCTTCCATGCAACGAAGGTATTTAATTCAATAGAGGGGGGCTGTGTATGTCTTAAGGATGAGGAGCTTCGAAAGAAAGTATATTATCTTAAGGACTTTGGAATACATGATGAAGAGCTTATTCTTGGTGTAGGCGCTAACGCTAAAATGAATGAATTTTGTGCTGCCTTTGGAATATGTAATCTGCGTCATTTGTCAGAAGAGATTGACAAAAGAAGAAAGGTTTACGAAAGATATATTGAACTTTTGGATGGTATTTCCGGCATTAGGTTAAATAAAGCCAGTTCCTTTGTAGAATCCAATTATGCATATTTTCCGGTGGTTTTTGATGAAAGGGTTCTTGGCTTTTCCAGAGATTATGTATATGAGAAGCTACTTGAGAATGGAATTAATGCCCGAAAATACTTTTATCCTATTACAAATGCGTTCCCCTGTTACTCGGGAAGATTTAATCCAAGTGATACAGAGGTTGCATTGCGTATTAGTAAACAGGTACTTACTCTTCCAATGTATTCAGATTTGCTGTTATCTGATGTTGACAGGATATGTAGAATAATTCGTGGATTAATTAAGTAATGAAACGTTAATTATTAATAATATAATGAGATTTATATAATTTAAGGGACTGCTTTATTGGCTGTCCTTTTTATTATCCCCAATAAGGCGTGTAAATAATTTTGCATATCGACTACTTATAATTATAGCCAATACATTGTGATTTTGCTAATGTTATACAAATTATAGTAGTTTATTGATATTAAATACAATATAATGTATGAAAATTAATTAGACGTTGGAAAATTTCTTTACATACGAACATATGAAGTATACAATGTTTTTGTTAGGTTACATTGTTATAGAAAATATATTTCAGTTGGATACGCCACTACTTTAAACGAAGCTTAAGAGAGGACAATTCAGCCTCAGGCACTTTTACTGTCAAATACGGCGAGGTATATTTGAATAATTGTATGTGTATGGATACATTTACGTAGTATTTGTTTTAAGTAATTTATTACAGTGATTACACAAATACAGGTAATGACAAATCTTAAAAAAGTGTGCAATTTGTTGCAATCATAAGTTGTTGATGATATATTAACCTAGTGTGTTTTTTTGATTTGTTTTTATATAGAGATGCATATTTATTTTATTTATTAAGGAGGATTATTATGAAAGGAAAAAGATTTTTGGCGACAGTTCTCTGCGCTGCAATGGTATTTACAACAGATATCAGCACTGTTAATGCAGCTGAGATAACTGATGTTGTTACTCTTGATGATGGCATGAGTATATCTGATGCATCTGATTCGGCGGCGGAAGACATTCTGCTTGATGAAGCAACCGATTCGGAAGAAGAGGATCTTTTCAATGAAGAGGTTAAAGATGCTATTGATATTATGGAGAGTGTTTCATCAGATGAAGTGTCCGAGGCAAATAATGATGGATTATCAGAAGATATTATAGTGGAAGTAAGCTCTGAAGAGGATGAACTTACTAACGTAGGTGCTATTGAGAATAAATATTTTACCGTTGATCCAACGGGAGCTTTGTGCCTTAAATCAGGTGTGTCTTTGGATGATGCTGAAGTGGTTACGATTCCTTGTGGGGCTGAACGTATTCCTTCCGGCATTTTTACTAATAATAGTACAATTACCAGTATTAATTTCGAAGCAAACAGTAAACTTACAGTTGTTGAGGAAAGTGCATTTCAAAACTCAGCAATAACATCATTTTACGCTCCGCCTTCTCTTATGACAATTTCAGCAAATGCTTTTAACGGTTGTGAGGCATTGTCTTCTGTTGATTTTGAAAACATTAAAACTATAGGCAATTATGCTTTCCAGGGCTGTAAAAAGCTTACAACTGAAAATGAAATAACTGGTGGGCAAAAAATAGATAGTATCGGTGATGCTGCATTTAAAGGTACAGGATTTACAAAATTTAAATTTGCATCTATAGGAAAAAACTCCGAGAATCTTGCACTTGGAAACGGGGTATTTTCCGGTTGTACTAAGCTTACAGAGGTTGTTTTTTCAGATAATATTTCAGTTATTCCTAAGGAAGCATTTAAGGACTGCGAGACCCTTGCCAGTGTTGATTTTAATAGAGTTAGTAAAATTGATAATAAAGCCTTTGCCAATTGTGGTGTTATAAAAAGTGTTACTTTTGGTGAGAAGCTTAATTATGTTGGTGAAAAGGCCTTTGATGGATGTGATAAGCTTACTGAAGTAGTATTTTTGTTTGTAGATGGTACGGGATATGCTTCGGACATGTATATTGCTTCTGATGCATTTTCTAATATAAGAAATATTACATTGAAGGGTTATGATGGAGAGGTATTAGCTTATGCCGGAAAATGTAATGCCAAAGGATTTGTTTCTTTGGTTGAAAAGAAGAGCATTTCGATTCATAAAGACCTTTCAACATACATGAAGGTCACTGCTACCGGAGCTTCTAAAGTAAATGATGCACTTGTAGCATTACCCGGTTCTACAGTTACTTTGACTTTTGAACCCAATACAGAGACCAACACAGATAAGACTATGCTTATTCGTGATTCGTTGAAAAATGTTGCGACAAATCGCGCTTCTGTAGATTTTGAATATGTATCTTACAATAATGATCAATTTAAATTTAAGTTCATCATGCCTAAATCGGATGTTATTATTAATGGTGAATGTGTATCAATAGACAAATATCTTACAAAAATCACAGATTATTCGATTGGAAAATATAGGGATGACAATCGGTATCAATCAAATGGCAGTGATTTTGTTGTAGACACTACAGGAAGAAAAGGTCAGATTTTACTTAGTGGTAAGGATAACAAACAGGTTGGACAATGGATGTTTACCTATGAAGTGACCGGCTCTTCTGTAAAGGTTGATGAAAATGGTGTTATTACTTCTATTGCCGTAGGCGAATCAACTGTTACTGTTAAGTCAAGATATACTAAAGCCTCTGTAAGCTTTAGGGTTAATGTTACCAGCGCAAAGGAAATAAAGAACATAGAATTAATAGCTAATGGAAATGGATATATTTCTGATTGTGAAAGTAAAACGTATTCAGATGGACCAAGTCGCCTTATTGGCAATGTAATTGATACAACATACTCAGAGGAAGTTCAGATAATCAAATATGATATTAATTCTGTAAGACTTAAGGAACAGAAGCTGAATATTACAGTAGATGCTTTGAATGTGGAGAATGAGGACGTTTTTGTTGATTCAAAGTGGAAGACATCTGATTCTACTGTAGCAAAGCTTGAAAGTAAGGAATCATATGATAATTGTAATACAATAACAATTCCTAAAGGCTCATCGGGAAGTGCTACGATTACTGTTTCTGTTACAACAGGCGAAAAAGATGATATGAATGCTAATAAAGTTCTTAAGAAGCATTTGATTATTCGTATTATCGATTCCACACCGGTACTTAAACAGAGCACTGTGACCGTTAATATTAAGTCAGAGGTCGGTTCTGCTGTCGAACTTATTCCAACTGCCGGAACAAGCATATATGATGTTATGCCTAATCTTTATTCTTTAAGTAAGTCAAAATATCAGATATATAGTGGAATCCAGGTAACCGACGGCAAATATGATGCTAGTATTGGTGCGTATAAGTGCAATCTTGTTGCTGACAGTAATGATTTAGGTGAATTAGCTAAGGTTACGGCTGCTGATATTTTAACCAAGTCAGGAAGCAGTAAGCTCTATATTAAAGGAAAGCTAAAGGATAGTGATTCTTACTTCTATATTCCTATTAATAAGCTAAAGATTGTTAATCAGAATGTTACACCTACATTTACTACATCGGGTAAGATTAACTTATTCTATAATAGTAGCTGTTATGATAGTACCGATGAGAAGGTAAATAAGCTCGTGGGTAAGGTTAAGCTTGCACATAGTATTTCTACAAAAACTGAACGTGTAGTTGGTTGCGGACTTATGTCAACTGCTAACTACAAATATTTTGTAAAGCGTAGTACAGATACTCCTGAAAAGGATAGTGATGGAAAATATAGTACTGATATTGAAAAATGCTTTGACAGCTTTAGAAACAATTTTGATATTGAATATAATGAGGATGATAATAATTTTATAATTACAAGAAGTGACAAAAAGTTAGCTAAGTCCGGTTCTGATGTTACCACATCCGGATATATCGTTATATGGTATGAGGGATATAAGGAAAAGGAACCTGTATATACGAAGATTTCAATTCCTACTAAGAACTCAGGTCCTTCACTTGTTTTGTCCAAAACAAGTGCTACGGTAAATATCAAGAATTTAAATAATGAGATTGCACTAAGCTTCCTTGATAAGAGTACCAAGAAGGTTGCTGTATCAGCCAATGACATTGAGTGTGGTGGTAGTCTCGAGCTTGATAATAATAAGAGTACCCTTGCTTTGTTTAAAAAAGGAGTCCCTCTTGATGATAACGGAAACTTTAGCATAAAAGTAAATGGTGCTCCCAGCGAAGGTAAGGCTGTTATTAAGTTAAAGGAGAATACCTGGAATGAGCCTGTTTCATATACCTTTAAGCTTAAGACTACCAGTTCAAAGCCTACGGCTAAGCTTGGTAACGCTAAGGTTACTGTAAACAAAGCATTAGATCTTGATACTGAATATACAACAAAGCTTACCCTTAATCAGCCGGATTGCTGTGTGAAGAGTGTTAGATGGGAATATGCGGGTAAAGATGTTTCTCCTGCTATTACGATTGAGCCCAAGGAATATAATGGAAATACTGCAACGATTTCCGTTAAGCTTAATAATAGCTCAGTTATAAAGAAAAATTATAAGTTTAAGCTATATGCTACAACAGAGTATTCAGGTGAAATCAAGGATGAGCTTAAGCCGGTTACTCTTACCGTGGCGGTAGTAGATAAGAAGCCTTCAATAAAGTTCTCTACAACTACATATACCTTTAATACTAATTATCCTGAGGCGGAAGTATATAATACCAAGGTTACCTTTGGTAATGTTACTAATTCAAAGGATGATTTGGAGGTAGATATAACAAGCGCTAATTTAATATATACAGGCAAGTCTTCTAATAGTTCTTATGCTGACGAGGTTGGGGATGCATTAGAATTTTCAGCTCCTCGCTATGATGAAGACCTTAAAAAATGGGTTATGAATTTTCAATTAGGAAAATGTGTTGCTCCTGCTGCGACTTACAGCTTTAAGGTTACCGGTATTAAGATTAACAATGCACAGGTTGCCGATTTTACAATAAAGGTTAAGTGTATTAGTGCTGCAGCTTCAGTGTCTGTTAAGGTTAAGTCTTCGATTAATCCGGTAGATGATGAAAGTTATGCGGAGTATACAGCAACCTTTAAAAATCTTAAAAATGTTGTTATAGACAATGTAGAAGCGCTTGCATATGACAACACTAAAGGGGAATATCTGGAAAGTAAGCAGTTTGAGTTCTGTGAACATAATGAGGATGATAAGGCTAATGTATACAGATTAAAGATGAAATCAGGAATTGATAAGGAAGATGCACTGAAGGCTGATACAAAGTATCCGTTGATTTTTGAATATAATTTAGTAAATGGATATGAGGTTAGAACAGGAAAAGTAAATGCATCCTTCTCACAGAAATTACCTAAGCTGTCTTCGGATGTTTCAAAGTGCAAATTTTATGCAAGTCAAGGTGTACAATACAGATTTTGTGAGGTGGCACTTACTAAAACATCAGTTTGCAGATCTAGAGTAAATGGTGTAAAACTAAGCGATAAGAATGATAAAATTATTAAAAATGCTTTCGAAGTAGAATATTTATTCGGCGATAAGCGTGATGATTATGAAGACGGTGATAAGACCAATGCAGCCGGTAAGTTCAGAATCTATTGTGTTAATCCGGAACTGTTAAAGCAGAATGGCGAAACATATACAGTGTATGTGGAAACAGTATGTGAGAATCAGCTTGAGAATTCTACAGGAAGAACAATTGAACTTACCGTTACAGTTAAAAAGTAATATTTATGCAGGCGCGTTAATACGCGCCTGTTTTGCATTGTTCACGAAGAACCTAACGTGGGTAATTTAATTATAAAATATTGTACTGTTTAGTCCTTGACCGGTAACAAAACAAAAATGCATTTATAATTGTTTCACGATGGCATTTTTGCTATCAAATCATATTCTTTCGGTCCTGGCAGCAAGTGCTTTGGCCTATCACTGAACTGTAACTAAAATAATATTAGTAAATGTCGATATATGATACGAGGTGTATTGGAAAGCTATAATAGTAGGGGGGGAAAAGATGAGAGTGGTTAGTAGAATTGTAATAAAGTCATTTTTTATTATCATGCTTCTTGCTGTATTTATAGGAATATATAGTAATTCTACTGTGTATGCCGTTGAAGATGTAGATATATTTAATGAAACTGAGCTTAATATAGATGAGGAATCAATATCAGCTAATGAGGTGGATACGGTATCTGTTAATGAGGAAGCTTGTATTAGCAATGATATTTTAAATATTTCTGATAGTGTTAATATACCGGATGAAGCAGAATCAGAGGAAATCAATGACAACAGAGTAGTTAATAACAATAATTTTGATGAAAATATAGCAAATGTTGAAGCTGCTTTTGAAAGAATTGTTGAATATAAGCAGTTAATGGCACTTATATATCTTACTGATGAATGCAATGTTTATGTAAGCCCGGAAGGATGTTTATCAGATGATAGTGCCATAGTAACCACACTTTCAAGTGGTCATACGGTATTTCCTTGTGAAGTAAAGCTTATTTCTGTAAATAAAACCAATGAATATAGGATTATGTATAAAATATCCTTTTATAAGGATGGTGAAGAACTAAGGGGATATGTTGATGGTTCGTATCTTGCATATTCTGATGAGGAATGGCTTAATTGGGAGAATGATTATTTAGAAGAGTATAAATTAGTTGATGAAGCCGGTGAAGATATTAGTCCGTTGGGAAGCTCTTCGATGGTGTTTTCGAGCGAGGATGTTTCAAAGTTCCCTGCTTCGTATCAGGGAAGATTAAATGCGCTTAAGGCTTCTCATCCTAATTGGATATTTGTTCCCCTTAATACCGGTCTTGATTTTTCAAGTGCTGTAAATAATGAAGTGGGGGATAAGAGCTTTATATCCAATACTAGTGATAATGCTTCCAAGGGATATGTAGGAAAATCAACAGGTCAGGGTAGCTGGTGTTATGCTACAAAGGAAGCAATTACCTACTATATGGATCCTAGAAATTTTCTTTCTGAAAGTGGAATATTTCAGTTTGAGCAGCTTACCTATAATAAGTCATATCACACAGAAGCTGCTGTTCAGAATTTCTTAAACAATACCTTTATGAAGGGAAAAATTCCGGGAGATTCAAGAACCTATGCCAATGCATTTGTAAGTATAGGGGCATCCAGAGGACTGTCTCCCACTCATCTTGCGTCCAGAGTATATCAGGAGCAGGGCCAGGGAACCTCACCCCTTATTTCCGGTTCATATTCAGGCTATGAGGGATATTATAATTACTTTAATGTAGGTGCTTCGGGCTCCACTACGAAGGATGTTATTGTTAGTGGCCTAAAGTATGCTAAAAATCAGGGCTGGAATACAAGATACAAATCACTTGAGGGTGGTGCGGCTACCATAGGAAATGGTTACATTCTTAAGGGGCAGGATACAATATATCTTGAAAAATTTAATGTAAATCCCAATGCTTACAACAGTGTATATACCCATCAGTATATGCAGAATATTCAGGCTCCGTATTCAGAAGCCCAGACTACTAAGAAAATCTATTCAGAGGCAGGAAGTCTGAATTCGCCTTTTGTTTTTAAGATTCCTGTATTTGAAAATATGCCCGGATCACTTTCTTTGTCAAAATCAAGTGCTACCATTAAGCTTAATGAAGAAATTACTCTTAATGTTATTGATTATGGCACCAAAATCTCAGGAACAAAGGTTACCTGGTCAAGCTCAGATACTAAGATTGCAACTGTATCAAATGGAGTTGTTAAGGCTGTGGGAATCGGAGAAAATAATGAAAAAGGTCATGCAACAATAACTGCCAAATATAATGGTGTTACATTAAGCTGTTCTATTACCGTTGTTAATCCAATAAGTGAATTGCAGATTAGTGAGTCTGAAATAACCCTGCGACGAAGCGATACAGTGGTTGAAGATACTAAGGGCTTTTCTGATTCAGAAAAGGCGGATAATACATCTACAAAAATTATGTCCGTAAAAATTGTCCCTGAAAATACAACGGACAATACAACTATTACTTATTCTACTTCGAATAAAAAGGTTGCAACGGTTGATTCTTATGGCGTAATTAGTGCAGTCGGAAAGGGAACTGCCACAATTACTGCAACTGCATCTAAGTCAAGTGAATCTAAAAAGCCATCGGTAAAGTTGAAGGTTACAGTAATTGCACCTATTTATAAGTTGGAGCTTAAACCTGTAGAGTGTAATTCAACTGATTTTGATGCAGATGGCATTGGAAATAAGTCTAATGTGATATACGTGGGGCAGAATGCCGGTCTTATGTACGAATATTGGCCTAAGGATACATCTGATGAACCTGACGTAAGCTTTACAAGCTCCAAGCCTTCAATAGCAACAGTTAATAAGGGTAAGGTAATCGGAGTAGGAACAGGAAGCAGCGTGATTACTGCAAGCGTTACTCATTATTCTTCAAAAATTGAGCTTGATGTAAGACAGTGTTCGGTGTGCTTTTATGGCAAAAATAATACATCCCTACTAAAAAAATGTAATGTTTCCTATGCAGATACACTTCCTGAAATGTTAACTGATAGTAAGCGCAATTATCCGGATGAAGAGATGCTTAATCTGGAAGAAAATGAAGTGTTTATTGGTTGGTATACAAAACCTAATGGTGAAGGGGCTGAGTTTAACGAGAATTTCATAGTTAGAAACGAAGAGACTAAGGTTTATCCGTATATTGAAAAGAAGGGAAAAAGCTTCTATGTTTTTCCTATAGGAGATAAAGAATATACAGGAAGTGCAATTAAGCCTGCTGTAGTAGTGTATGAAACAAGAGAAGGTAACGAGGGAACTATACTTACACGGCTTGTTAAGGGTAGTGATTATACTGTTAGCTATAAAAATAATAAGAATGTAAGTACAAAGACGGACGCTGTTGCTATAGTAAAAGGAAAGGGCAATTATTCAGGTACTGTATCGGTTTCTTTTTCTATTGTACCTAAATCCCTTGTTGATAATGATATCAGTGTAGAAGATATAAATCTGGCATATAATAAAAAGATACAGAAGGGTACGCCAAAGGTCCTAAGAAATGGTGTAAAATTAAAGAATGGCGTTGATTATAAAATATCATATCCATTAACAGGAACAGGTGCCTACAAGAATCCCGGCAGATGGCCTGTTAAAATCACCGGTAAAGGTGGCTATACCGGAAGCATTATTGTATATGAGGTCATTACAAACAAGATACTTGCAAGTAAGCTGTCAATTAGTGTGCACAGTGTAAACTATGACAAGGATGCAATTGATTATGATTTGAATAAGGGCTGCCAGCCTGATGTAACTGTAAAATACAAAGGTAGAATTCTTACAGAGAGTAAGGATGGAATTAATGGTGATTATTTTCTGACTTATAAGGATAATACAGCAGTTGGTACAGGAAAGGTAATTGTCAACGCTTGTGAAAACAGTGATTTTGCAGGAACTAAGACTGCCAATTTCAAAATTAAAGGAACATCTTTATCCAAGGCTACTATAACCGGAATCAGCAATAAGATTTTTACCGGAAAAAGAGAAGATGTTATGCAGAGTGATTATAGTCTGTATTATTCACAACTCCTTAAAGGAATATCTAAGGAAGACTATGATTCCCTGAGTAAAAAAGCTGCGTTGGAATATGATTATGTTGTAACCTACAAAAATATAGATAAAAAGGGAACTGCAACAATTATTTTCAGTGGAGTTAATGGGTATACCGGAACGGTAAAAAAGACATATAAGATAAATGCGGCATCAATTACTGAAGCTGATATTAAGTATTATACTGAAGCAGAGGCAAAAGCTGCAGGCATTACAATTAATAAAACCGGAATTGGTGTAGAGGAAGCAGTGGCAGTCAGTAAAGGCATTAATGTAATTAAGCTGACTAAGGATGATATGATTTATGATACATACGTATCCGGTGGTTCAAGACCGCAGTTTATTATATACGTTAACGGTATTCAGCTTAAGTCATCTGATGTAAGCATTAGCTATATAAACAATAATCGTATTAGCGATGTAACGGCAGGCAAATATGCAACAGCTACTATTAAAGGTAAGGGCAATTATTCCGGAAAGCTTACAACAACAATTAATATTTCTGTTTCTGATATTGGCTCTAAGCTTTTTAGCGTTCAAGCGCAGGACATTGTATATAAAAACAAATCAGGCTTTTATGAATCAAGTCCTGTTGTAAAGGATGTAAATGGTGCATCCTTAAAAGCCGGTAGAGATTATGGAAAATCAATCGAGTATTCCTATGTTTCTGCTGATGCAGGAGTACTGGATAAAAAGGGAAATGAATGTGTACGTTTACCCGGTGATGCTGTTGAGAAAACAGATATTCCCGGTGCCGGCTGTATAATCAGAGCTACCGTAAAGGGAGAGGGCAATTATACAGGTAGTGCCTACGCAGATTATATTATTTCAAGAGTTAATCTGAACACTTCCCTTATTAAGGTAATAGTCAATTCAAAAACATATCTTGAGGGACGCAGTGTTACATTATTGCCTGAGGATGTGCGTGTTATGTATGGGGACTATGAGCTTGTACATGGCGTGGATTATTATATTGATGAAGCTACCTATAGCAACAATATCAATAAAGGTAAGGCAAGCGTATATATAAGAGCGGTTAACGGTAATAACGTAAACTTTGGCAGCAGTCGTAAAATCAGTTTTAATATAAAGGCTAAGACTATTTTTAAATAGATTCTGGAGTACTTTTATGTGGAAAATAAAAAAAGTTCTTGTAAGTGTATTAACCATCGGAATTATTTTTTCATCTATTCCAACAGAGGCCTTTGCTTCTTCACAACAGCTAATTGATATTGAGGATACAATTGATATTATTGATGAGTCAGAAGAAGAAAATGAGGACATAATTATTATCTCTGACAATGAAGAAAACATGACCGGTGATGAAGTTAATAATATAGATATAATAGACGCTTATGAACAGAATGACCCGGAGAAGTGTCCTATATCCGGTACATATTCTGAACGGGATGATTTTATAGATGATTCGGAAAGCTGTATGTATGGTTATCATCCTATTATGGACGGTTCTATTGATACTGCGCCTAATAAGAAATTGTTTACAGTACAAAACAGCCGTGGAAATGATATTACAGCTCTGGGAGATAATATGCCTGTTTCTTATAATTCAGTAGAGAAGGGTGTTGTAACCTCAGTAAAAGATCAGAATCCTTATAATACCTGTTGGGCTTACAGTGCTTCAAGTGTCATTGAATCAAGTCTTATTTCAAAGGGGATTTTCGATAATAATCTTGATATATCAGAGACACAGTTGTTTTATTTTACCAATTATAATAAGGACATTAATGATCCTCTGGGAAATACTGACGGAGATTATTTTACGTCATATTATTCCTCCAGATCTAATGTGATTAATTGTGGTGGAAACAATTATAATACAATATGGCTCCTTGCTAACTGGTCGGGAGCCTGCTTGGAGGAGCTTGCAACCAAAGAGGATATTTATAATAAATTACCTGCTTCCTATCGTTATGAGAAGGATATTGCCCATTTAAAGAATGCTTCTTTTTTTGAAAAAGATGATATAAGTTCTGTTAAGAGAGCCATAATGCAAAATGGCTCTGTTTGTGCTGCAATGTATTATTCAGATATTTTTTTAAAGGATTCTTCATACTATTGCAGCTCCACAATAAATCCCAATCATGCAATAACAATTGTAGGGTGGGATGATGAATATGATGCTGATAATTTTGAAAGTAAACCACCCCATAACGGTGCATGGCTTATTAAAAACAGCTATGGCGACCTAAGATATGAGGATGGTTATTTCTGGATGTCCTATGATGACCAAGCCCTCTGTCAGTTTCTTACCTTTGACTGTGTAAAGGCAGAGGATGACTATGATAACAATTATTTTTATGATGGTGGAATTTATTGGGATACTGATTTAGAAACATATAAAAGGAAAAATGGTTACTCTGTTGCCAATGTGTTTACTGCTCATGACTTTGAAGTACTTAAGGCAGTTTCAATAGGCGTACGAGGTGCCAATATTGATTATTCACTGCAGATATATCGCAATCCTGTTAATCCTGATGATCCTACGTCAGGAGAACAGCTTCTTTCAAGTGCCAAGACAGGATATTTTGAATATTCGGGATATCATACCGTTTTACTTGATGAAGCAATAGATTTAAAGGCTGGAGATGTGTTCAGTGTTGTATTTTCACTTTCCAGCAGAACATCAAGCTATGTTAAGGTCTTTGAGGATTCTAACAGAACAGTTGACAGATGGGGAACCTGGTATACAAATAATCCTGAACAAACAAGTTTTTATAAAGAGAATAATTCTGATACCTGGGTAGACTATGCTAAAGAAGAAGTATCAAGATGTGCAAGAATTCACGCTTTTACCAATAATGTTGGTGTGGACTGGAAAATCGACAGAAGTGATTTTAGGGACAATATATTAGATATGGATGTTAATACCACTAAGGCTGTATCAGTAAACAGTTCAGTGGGAATTACATCCGGTATGGTTAGCTGGAACAGCTCAAATACACAGGTTGTATCAGTTGATTCATGTGGTGTTTTAAGTGCCAATGAAATTGGAATATCAACCGTTACAGCATCCTTTAATGGTCTATCCCAAAGCTTTAGGGTGAGGGTAAGAAAGAATATTTCACTATTAAGCGTTAATCTTCTTAGTGAAATGTATCCCTATAACAGAGGCGGTGTTGTTCCTGATATTTCTGTTTGGGATGGCAATGAGGAGTTAGTTGAGGGCATAGATTATATTGTTTCCTGTACTAAGAACAAAAGTGAGGGTACTGCCACAGCAAGGGTTGTTATGCAGGGATTATATTATGGTGAAAAAGAGTTGGATTATATAATATATTATATATATGATATTTCTAATGTGGCATTTGAATATGCTTCCTCTGTTCCTATTGTTATGGGAATTGATGGGGAGCCAATTGCTACGAATTTAGAGATTACACCGGTGTCCGGAATAAAAGGATATATTCCTGAATGCGGTGAAAAGTCAGGGTATACAGTAACCTATTATAATAATAATTGCATTGGAACGGCCTATGCTTTAATAAGTGGAAATACCATGTACAACAATACCATGGTAAAAAGCTATAAGATAAGAGCAAGGAAATTTTCTGAGCTTAATGACATAGCTGTTACTTTTAAAGAGGGAGAGAATCCTGACGGAATAATAACCTATAATGGACGAAAACATTCACCTGATATTGAATTTTCCTATGAAGAGCATACAAGTAATGGAAACTACAGAGTATACCTTAAAAAGGACATAGATTATAAGGTAAGCTATAAGAATAATACTAAGGCGGGTACTGTTACAGCAACCTTTACCGGAAAAGGAAACTATAACGGCACGATAAAACGTACATATACCATTGCTAAGAAGAATCTGTCGGATAATGGCATTGATAGTACTTCAATTAATACAGAGAATGATGGAATTATTCGTGTATCTGTTAAGGATATAAGATATACAGGGAAAAAGGTTAAGCCTTCTGTTAAGGTTACATTTACCAGGCTTGACGGAAGTATTAAAACATTAAAAAGCGGGACCGATTACAAATTGAGCTACAGTAATAATGTTTCTGCAGCCACAAAGAATGATATTAATTCACCTACCGTTATTATTACGGGAAAAGGAAATTACTGTGGAACACTTATGGTTCCTTTTAATATTGTCGCAGGAAAGGTAAGTGCAATAAGCTTAAGTTCACTTAAGCTTCAGAATAAGCTAAGGGTTGAAATAGATGGTGACAGACAATTCTACTATTCAGGCTATGCTCAAAAGCCATATAATGGAATGGATTCGATTGTTATTACGGATATGAGTATAGATGAAGCTGAGGGTGGATATCAGTTATTAAGAAATGCTGATTATTCGGTTTCCTATTCAAAAAATACAAGTGTCGGAACTGCAAAGGTAACTATAAAGGGTAAGGGTAAGTATAAGGGCACAATTGTAGAAAACTTTGAAATTATGCCCATTGATATGAATAATGTTGTAGCCTGCCTTAAATCAGATGATTCGATTCTTGATGACACAATAGAATATTTATATACAGGAAAATATAAGAAACCGTCGGTAAATGTGTATTATCTTCCGAATGGTGATTTTGATAAAAAGGTATTACTTAAAAAAAGTGCGACAGTAAAGCTGTCCTATTCCAATAATAAAAAGGTTGGGACGGCTAATCTTAAGGTGACTAAGAGGGGAAAGGGTTATTCCTCTGAATCTGTTAGCTCAAGGATTTTTAATTTTACAATAGCCAAGGCAAATGTATCTCAGTTTAAAATCAGTAACCTTAAAAACAAGAAATATAAGGGTGAAGCAATTTCGCAGTCGTTGAAGATTGTTTGTAATTCAAATACTCTAAAGAATGGAAGGGATTACAGACTTGAATATGAGAATAATACAGAACGAGGTCAGGCAACTGTTACTGTAATAGGAATAGGTAATTATGAGGGAGAACGTGAGCTAAGCTTTATGATTCTGTAGTGAGGTAATGCTACGTGATAGAAATTGACAGATAATTATGGAATAGGAGTATATAAGTGAAAGCGGCAGTAATTACAGGTGCAACAGGTGCAATTGGAACGGCACTGGTTGAAAAATTAACAGAAGAGAATGTTAGGGTGTACGTTTTAGTAAGACCTGATTCAAAAAGAGTAGACAGAATTCCCAAGTCGAAGAATGTAAAAGTACTATATTACGGACTGAATGAATATGATGCAAAGGCTTCATTAATAGAAGAAGAAATAGATGATGAGGTGGAGGTTTTCTATCATTTGGCCTGGAATGGTACTATTGGTGATGTTAGGAACGATTATTATTTGCAAAATCAAAATGTAAAATATGAGCTTGATGCAGTTAGACTTGCTGACCGGTTAAACTGTAAAACCTTTATTGGAATTGGTTCGCAGGCTGAATATGGCAGAGTAGAGGGAAGCCTGACAAGCAGTACACCCGTTAATCCCGAAAATGGTTACGGAGTAGGCAAGCTCTCAGCAGGATATATGAGCAGACTGTTGTGCCGACAGCTTAAAATGAGGCACATCTGGGTGAGGGTTCTGAGTATATATGGACCTAATGATGGGGAAGCTACGATGATTATTTCAACAATAAGAAAGCTTCTAAAAGGGGAGAAACCATCCCTTACCAAGGGTGAACAGAAGTGGGATTATTTGTATTCGAAGGATGCGGCAAATGCATTATTCCTTATAGGAGAAAAGGGTGAGGACAATAAAACCTACTGTCTGGGTTCAGGAGAAGCAAGACCACTTAGGGAATATATAGAAAAAATGCGTGACAGTATTAATCCGGATGCTGATTTGGGGTTTGGAGATATTCCATATTCATTAAATCAGGTTATGTATTTAAAGGCTGATATAAGCGAGCTTAATAAGGATACCGGATTTGTACCACAGATTCCATTTGAAACAGGAATTAGCGAAACTATTGAATGGGTAAAGAATAATAGCTTGTAATATATTCTTGAATTTTTGGAGGCATCAGATGAATAGAAGATTTAAAAGTGCATTAACGATTATATTGATTTTTACCATGATTACGGGAAGCTTTCCTGCGTCTGTCTATGCAGATACTGAGGATACCCTGGATTATTTATTTGAGGATTCTTTAATAAGTCCTCCTGAGGATGATGTCCTTGTTGTTTCCGATAACTCAGGTGAAGAAGAACCGGAGATTATAAATACTGATTTAGATGAAATCATACAGGAAGATACCTCTGAACCCAATGTAGTGCTTAATTATCAGGATATTGATGATACAGCACCTGTTTCTGTAGGTGGAGATTTTAGACTTGGTGGTGAGCTTTTAACTAAATACAGCTCTGTTGATAAGGGCTATGTTTCTCCTGTTAGAAATCAGAATCCTTACGGCTCCTGTTGGGCGTTTTCTACCATCGGAGCTGCTGAAAGCTCGTTGCTTAGGCAGAATATGGCAGATAGGGATATTATAGATTTGTCAGAGCGTCAGCTGGTTTATTATTTCTATAACTATAAGGATATTGATGATCCCCTTAAGAATACCTTAAATGACTATATGTTAATGAAGGCATCCTCCGGTTCAAATATATATGATAATGGCGGTAATGTTTTTTTGGCAGGAATGTTTCTTGCCAACTGGTCAGGTGGCGTAGGACTTGAATCCTTAGTTCCCTATGATGGAATAGCCAAGGAATTATCAGAAGGCAGTAAGCTTGATGCATCCTTATGCTTTGAAGATTTTGCACATTTACAGCAGATAAGATGTATTAGTCAGAAAAACAGAGAACAGATTCAACAGGCTATTGTAGATTACGGTTCAGTATCGGTATCTCTGTATTATGATGCCTCTTATTTAAATGGTTATGCTTTTTACAATAATGTTAATACCTCCACAAATCATGCCGTTCTTATAGTTGGTTATGATAATGATTATTCTGTAGAGAATTTTAAAGAAGGAAGAAGACCCAGTAAAAATGGAGCATGGCTTGTTAAGAACAGTTGGGGGACTAACTTCGGGGATAATGGATATATATGGGTTTCCTATGAAGATACTTCTCTTTCGGATGCCTATGCCTTTGAATATGATGCTGCGGATAATTATGATTATAACTATCATTATGATGGTGGAGTGTGCTCTAAACAAAAGGGATATCAAACAGAACTAAATGGTACCACATATTACACAGATGTTGCCAATGTGTTTACAACAACAGGTAAACAGTCCCTTGAGGCTGTAAGTATTTTTTTAAAAAGCCCGGATGTTCAATACAGTGTAGATGTATATAAGAATGTAACAGATAAGCCTACAGATGGTGAAAAGCTTTTTAGTACACCCATTAAGGGAACAACTACCAATGCAGGATATTATACAATAAAGCTTCCTAAGGCTGTGACTTTGGATGCGAATACGAGATTTTCTGTCGTGTTTTCATTGCTGTCAACATCCGATAATAGTACATTTGTATATTATGATGATAATGATACTAAAACAGACTGGTATGAGAATCATACAGATTCCGGGAAGGGTGTAAGCTTTCTGGGCTATCATACAAATAAGAATAGTAAAATAACCTGGAGAGAAGAAGATTCCAAGGATGCAACCTTTAGAATACATGCATTTTCAAATGATATTGAAAGTGTAGATCTTAATTCTGTTACTCTAAGAACTGATACTGATTCTATATATGCAGGGGATGGCGTTAATCTTACAGCAACATTATCACCGGCGAATACAACATATAATTCTGTTGAGTTTGAATTGTATTCTGATGAAGCCTGTACAGAGAATGTTGATGCTGATTGCTACTCTGTTTATAAGGATTCCTATGATTCTGCCAAGGGTACTCTTACTGCAAGACTGACTGCAAAATCACATCTTAAGCAGGGAGATTACTATATCAAGGCAACAGGTGCCAAAAAGAATGGAACAAAGCTTACAAGTACTAAAAAAATCAGTGTAACAAATCCTTATGTTTCTGATTTTAAGGAGTCCTACGGTTGCTATACTAATACCTCAAGAAATGTATACGAGCTTGATTTTAAGAGTATTAAGACCGGTACTAAGGTCGCTAATTCTACATTTACAAGCTTTACCAGCTCAGATACAGATGTTGCCACAGTAGATGGTACAGGCAAAGTCACTGTTAAGGCAGCAGGCAATACAACAGTAAAAGCATACATACAGGGAACTGAGGTGGCAAGTGGAAGTGTTACGGTTAATATGATTTATCCGGATGGCGCTGATATTTCTGATGATAAGTTACTATATGCATTTGCAAATTATCAGAAAAAGCTCTCGGATATTAAGGAACAGCTTCAGGGTATAGACGGTGAATATATATGGTATTTCAAGGATGAAAATACAGCTCTTAATGCCTCTGATGCAAAAAAAGTACAGGAATTTCCCGTATGCCATTTAGATAAAAATACAGGGGAGGTTGTTGAGAAAAACATAAAAGTCAGCATTTCAAAGATTGATGCTGTAAAGATTAATAATCTTCCGGACAAGCTGTGGAAGGATGACGAAGATACAGCTTTTACCTGTAGCATAAATGTGGTTGGTGCAAAGCTTTCGCAGAACATAATAAACAGTCTTAAATATAGCTGTACATGTAGCTCAAATATTCTTGGAATTTCGGGAAGCAATGGAAGCTATCTGGCAACCCCCAAGGAACCGGGTAAGGCAACCGTAAACGTAGGACTGTATATAAATAGAAACGGTGGGGATGAACTGCTTCTGTCAGATTCAAAAACCGTTGAAATAAAGGCACCAAATGGTGTTGAACTGATAGAAATATCAGATGGACGGGAGATTTCTATAGAACCGGCTAAAGAAAATGTATATAATTTGAATTTGTTGCAGAAAAACTGTAAGAGTAATACTAAGAAATTTGTTTTAAGAAATATAAATTCCGATTATGTTCCGAGTATTACCACTTCTAATGCATCTGTAGTAAAGGTTGGAAGCTATGATGAGGCTTTGGGCGAAACACAATTGCTTCCTGTTGGATGCGGAAAATGTGAGCTTACAGTTAAATTTGATGATGATAAGAAAACAGAGTTAGAATATAAGATTCGTGTGGTGTCCTATGCTCAGGAATATTTTACTCTGGATAAGTCAGAGCTTAGCTTTAATCCTGCTAAGATAGAGTCAGCTATAAACTTAAATCTTATTAATTCAATGGATGCGATTATTGATAATGTATCCTTGCTTGATTCAAAGGGTAATACTATTGGCGGCTACAAGCTGGATTATACCTCGGGATATGATTCTGTTAATGATAAAATGAACAGCTTAATTAACATAGCTTATGATGGTATGGCTGCATCAACGACAGGATATTTAAAGGTTGATTGGCATGTTTTTGGATATGATGGCATTAAATGTGCCCCCCTTACCTTTAAGCTTAAGTTAAAGGTGGCAAAATCAGTACCGAAGGTTACTGTCGCAATGACTACAAAGGTGGATGCTTTTTATAAAAAGACTCCGGGAATTATTACAGTAACAGCAGAGGGCGGAACAATTAACAGGGTAGTATTGAAAAATGGAAATACTAAGTCTGATTTTGGTTTCTTTGGAGAACTTAAAGCACCGGCAAATGAGGACCTTGGAACGAAGGTTAATCTTAATGTGAATATAAACAATATTGATGCTATTGGTAATAAGAAGGGTATTGTTGAAGTATATTTTAATGATTATTCAGAACCGGTTAAAAAGTCTGTAACAATAAAGACCTGTACTCAGAATATTGTACTTTCGTCAACAAAAGGTACCATTTATAGTTCGGATTCTGTTGATGAAACAAGAAAGATTTATATTTCGCTGAAAAATATAAATACAGGTAAAGAAGAAGCTATTGAGCTTGGGGCATATGTTTATCTTGATTCTGCCTTTAGTGATTATTATACAATGGCTATAGAAAGCCTTGATGGCAAAAGCTATATTGTGCTTACTTCAAAGGATGGAAAAACCAAGTCCTCAAAGGGTGATAAGATTAAGTTTACCTTTAAAAATGCCAACTGGTTTTCAGAAAAGAATTATACTTTTAATGTTACAAGCAAGGATTTAAGTAAGGTCAGTCTAAAGCTTAAGAGTAAGACAATTACTATGTACACATACGATGCACTGTTGTGCAAGGATATGAATAAAGCGGTATATTATGACGCGCTGTCAGTTACAGGCGGATGTATGTCCAAGGATTTGCTGAAAAATGTTTCCATTGAGGCTACAGGAAAGAAAAAAGCTCCTGATGACAGTATTAAACTATCCTTCAGTAACGGATACGTAAAAGCTGTTTTCGGAAGTAATCTTCCTACAGTCGGTTCCTATACGTACAATATTGTTCTTCCAAAGGATGTGGTAGGAAGTAAAAAGGATGTTACAACCACAGTAACGGTTAAGGTTATAACGGTAAGTAATATTAATAAATGCATTAAGTTAACTAAAAAGGGCTCTATAGATGTTCTTAACAGAAATAATACTTTTGTGACTGTTACTCCTAAATTATCCTCTGTTCCTGACACTACAGAGTATAGTCAGAAGGTTTCTCTTTCCGGTCAGGATGCAGGATATTTTACAATAGATGAATATGATCCTGCGTCAGGAGCAGTTAAGCTTAAGCTTAAAGACAAACAAACAGTTAAGCTTAAATACGCTTATAAGGTTAATCTGCACTATGGACTTGTTTTAAACGGAAGTACAGAAGCTACTGATATTGTTACAAATGATATTTCTATAAAGCTAACACAGGGCAAGGTTAAGCTTTATGTTACCTGTGATACCACATATTTCCAAAGCGCCTGTGATAAACAGTTGGTTAACATGGACATAGTACCTCTTAATTCAGGTCAGGATGCTCTTGATTTTTCAAGGCTTGAAATAACAAACGGGAAACAGTCGTTTAGCGTAGAAAAAGCCGGATTTGATAAGGCGATGCTAACCTATGTTCCTACGAAGGATTTTAAGAAGGGTAAAACCTACACCTTAAAGTTTAAGCTCTATTTGGCAGATGCTGCTACTAATTCAACACCTGTAAGCTTTTCGGTTAAGGTTAAAATCATATAAGGGACAGTTCTTGATAATGATGTTTAAAGGTGTCATAATAGAAAGGATATAAAAAAGTCTGAAGAGAGGTATTAGATATGACAAAGGTTGATATTATTTCAGGTTTTCTCGGAGCCGGTAAGACTACACTTATTAAGAAGCTTATTAAGGAGGTCTTTGCCGGAAGAAAGATAGTTCTTATTGAGAATGAATTTGGTGAAATAGGAATAGACGGAGGCTTCCTTAAGGATGCAGGGATTAATATTACGGAAATGAATTCCGGTTGTATTTGCTGTTCGCTGGTAGGCGACTTTGGTACTGCACTTAAGAAGGTTGTTGACGAGTACCATCCTGAGAGAATTATTATAGAGCCATCAGGTGTAGGTAAGCTGTCGGATGTGCTTAAGGCTGTTCTTAATGTGGCTGAGGAGGCAGAGCTTTCAGTTTCAACTACTACTGCAGTGGTTGATGCTAAAAAGGCCAAGATATATATGAAGAATTTTGGAGAATTCTTTAATAATCAGGTAGAGACCGCCAGGACAATTATTCTTTCAAGAACACAGGATATTGCTCAAGACAAGCTTGAAGCAGTGGTTGATATGATTAAGGAGAAGAATCCTGAGGCAGCTCTTATTACGACTCCTTGGGACGATATTTCAGGGGAAGTAATATTCAACGCTATGAGTGATTCTAAGTCTCTTGAGAAGGAGCTTCTCATAGATGAGGAGCGTAAAAATCATGAGCATCATTATGATGAAAATGGCAATTGCACATGCGGTCATCATCATGATGAACACGACCATGAACATGAGCATGAGCATCATCACGACCATGACCACGAGCATGAACATGAACATGAGCATGAGCATGAGCATGACCACGACCATGAGCATCATCACGAACACGAACATGAACATGACCACGACCATGAGCATCATTATGATGAACATGGCAATTGCAGCTGTGGACATCATCATGAGGAAGGTCATCATCATGCTGATGAAGTGTTCACAAGCTGGGGCTATGAAACACCTAAGAAGTATGATAAGAAGGAGCTGGAAGACATTCTTGAAAAGCTGGCTAACTCAGAGGATTATGGAATTGTATTAAGAGCGAAGGGGATTCTTAATTCTAATGATGGTCTGTGGCTTCATTTTGATCTTACACCCGGTGAATATGAGGTTCGTGAAGGAAGCGCTGATTACACAGGACGCCTTTGCGTAATTGGTTCAGGACTTAAAGAGGATGAACTTAAAAAGCTGTTTATGTAAAATAATAATATAAGAAAGTGATTATAAAGTATGTTTGGAAAGAAACCTATTCCTGTATATCTTTTTACAGGATTTTTAGACGGTGGTAAGACCTCCTTTATAAGACAGACAATGGATGAAGGTCAGTTTAAGGACGGAAGAAGAACTCTTTACATTGTCTGTGAAGAAGGTGAAGAGGAAATAGATGAAAAAAGGCTTAAGGAGAATGACTTTGTTGTTAAAGTCATTGAGGATGAGGATGACGTTACAGTAGAGCTGTTAGAAGCCTTTGATAAAGAGGTTAAGCCGGGAAGAGTAATAATAGAGGCTAACGGTTTATGGGATGTTGATGAAATGCTTGATGCCATGCCAAAGCTATGGCAGCTTGCGGAGGTTGTTACCCCTGTGGATTCAACTACCTTTGAATCATATCTTGCTAATATGAAGATGATGATGACCAATCAGTTTTCTTATTCGGACCTTGTTATTTTTAACAGATGCTCCGAGGAATATGACCGTGCAATGTTTAAGCGTATGGTACGTGCGGTAAACAGAGGAACACAGGTATTATATGAGACTTTAGAGGGCAAGGTTGAAGATAACGTTCCGGAAGAAATGCCATTTGATAAAGAGGCTTCGGTTATTGAGATTGAGGATGATGATTTTGGTATTTTCTATATAGATATTCTGGATCACCTTGATACATACGTTGACAAGAAGGTTCGTTTTAAGGCACTGACCTTCCACCCGAAGAATTTTGTAGATAAGAATTCTTTTGTTTTAGGACGTAATGCAATGACCTGTTGCGCTGAGGATATTTCATTTGTAGGGCTTCCTGCTGAGTATGATGAACAGGAGAAATACAAGAATAACGAGTGGGTAATGGTTACAGCTACCATTAATGCAGTTGTCAGCAAGCAGGATAATACACCTATACCTCTTATTGTTGTAGAAAACCTTGAAAATGCTCAGGCACCAAAAGAGGAAACGGTATACTTCTATTAAAATGATTACATTCGGAGGATTTTATGTTTGATAATATGAACGAAGCACAGGCAAGAGAAGCGATTCTTGAGCTTGTGGGAGAGTATTGTGATAAATACCATAACAACAAACCTGATTTTACACCAGGGGACAGGATTCCTTATGCATCAAGGGTGTATGATAAGGCGGAGATGAAGAACCTTGTTGATTCATCTTTAGAGTTCTGGTTAACATCAGGAAGATATACGGAGGAATTTGAAAAGAAGCTTTCCGAATATCTTAATATAAAGTATTGTTCTTTGGTTAATTCAGGTTCATCAGCTAATTTAATAGCATTTATGGCACTTACATCTCCTCTGCTTAAGGACAGAAGAGTGAAGCGTGGGGATGAGGTAATTACTGTTGCGGCAGGCTTTCCTACCACGGTAACTCCTATGATACAGTATGGTGCTGTTCCTGTATTCGTAGATGTAACAATAGGTGAATATAATATTGACGTGTCGCAGCTTGAGAAGGCTCTGTCTAACAAAACAAAGGCTGTAATGATTGCGCACACACTTGGTAATCCTTTTGATTTAAAAGCGGTTAAGGATTTTTGTGATAAGCACTCTCTGTGGCTCGTTGAAGATAATTGTGATGCCTTAGGCTCTAAGGTTACAATAGATGGTGTAGAACATTTTACAGGTACTGTAGGAGATATAGGTACCTCCAGCTTCTATCCGCCCCATCATATGACAATGGGTGAAGGGGGCGCTGTTTATACCAATAACCCTCTTTTGCATAAATGCATTCGTTCTTTCAGAGATTGGGGAAGAGATTGTGTATGTCCCTCAGGTTGCGATAATCTGTGCGGTCATCGTTTTGACAAGCAATATGGAGAACTTCCCTTAGGCTACGACCATAAGTATGTATATTCTCATTTTGGATATAATTTAAAGGCAACTGATATGCAGGCTGCAATTGGTTGTGCTCAGCTTGGTAAGTTCCCGTCCTTCGTGGTAAGAAGAAGAGAGAATTTTGAGAGATTATTTAATAAGCTCAGTAATGCTAAGCTGACTGAAAAGCTTATTCTTCCTAAGGCTCTTGATAATTCTAAGCCCAGTTGGTTCGGATTCCTTATTACCTGTAAGGCATCCGTTGACAGAAACGAGCTTGTGAGGTTTTTGGAAAGCTCCGGTATTCAGACCAGAATGCTTTTCTCGGGTAATCTTATTAAGCACCCATGCTTTGATGAAATGCGCAGTATCGGTGAAGGCTTCAGAGTAGTAGGTGAGCTTGTTAATACTGATACCATTATGAATCATTCCTTCTGGATAGGAGTTTATCCGGGAATGACTAACGATATGATTGATTATATGGCTGATAAAATCATTGAATTTTGTAGATAATTTTAATAAAGGATATAATATGGATATACGAGAGTTTTACCGTGAAAAAAAAGTATTGATTACCGGACATACGGGCTTTAAGGGCTCATGGATGTGCTGCATGCTTAAGGAGTTTGGTGCTAAGGTGTATGGCGTTGGATTACAGGAGGAGTCAAATAGCCTGTATAGGTGCGCCAATGTTGCTTCTAAGGTATGTGCCTCATACATTGATGATATCCGCGATTGCAACAGACTGCTGCAGATATTTAACGAGGTGAAGCCTGAGATTGTAATACATATGGCAGCACAGCCTCTTGTTCGAGAGTCTTATGAGAATCCTGTTTATACCTATGAGGTTAATGTTTTGGGTACTGTAAATGTATTAGAGTGCGCCAGACATACAGATAGTGTTAAATCTATTGTTAATGTAACAACCGACAAGGTATATAAGAACAGGGAATGGGAGTGGGGCTACAGAGAATGTGAAGAGCTTAATGGCTATGACCCTTATTCTAATTCAAAGTCATGTTCAGAGCTTGTTACATCAAGTTATGTAAACTCGTTTTTTAAGGATAAGAAGGTTGCTGTTTCAACTATGCGTGCAGGTAATGTAATAGGTGGTGGCGATTTTGCAAAGGATAGGATAATACCTGATTGTGTAAGAGCTACAGTGGATAAAAAAAGCATTGTAGTGCGTAATCCTTATTCCACAAGACCTTTTCAGCATGTATTGGAGCCTGTGTATGCCTATTTATATGTTGCAATGAGACAGTATCTGGATATAACCCTGGCAGGGAATTATAATGTAGGACCGGAGGAATCTGATTGCCTTAAAACAGGTAATCTTGTGGATTTGTTTTGTGATACCTGGAAAGACAGAGCTAAGGAGCTTAAGACTTCTTTAGATACATGCAACTATAGTATTAATCCATGCTGGGAAAATATTTCTGACGAGGGTCCCCATGAGGCTAATTTTTTAAAGCTTGACTGTTCCAAAATCAAGAGAGTATTTGGAATTAAGCCAAGATGGAACATTAAGCAAACAATGGAGAAGCTTGTTGAATGGTATATGCTGTACTATGATGGAACAGATATTGATTCCTGTATGAGGAGTCAGATAGAAGAGTATTTGAGCTTTTGTAAAATGTAATATGAGGTTACCGGTCAGGTAATGAACAGTAACGATATAAGTGTATATCTAACAGAAAAAGGAAGACGAAATGTCTTCCTTTTTCTGTTAGAATCTAATATCTGTGATTATTTCATCAAGACATGAATCATAGATTATTATTTCCGGTTCCTTATCTGACAAATCAAAGGTCTTGTAATCACTCATTGAATCGTCTGTAAGCATACTGTTACATTTTAATTGCACCGAGACTTCTTCATTTGTTTCTTTTGTTATTAAGAATCTTCTGTTGCCATCTGAATAGCTTCCTCTGGCATTGTCATTATCTGAAGAATAGAAGCAATTAACATTACTATAGATACCTATTGTTCCGGCAGTTAATACTGTATTAGCGGGACATAGTGATTTAAGCTTGTTAAGAGTATCTTCATTTGCCTCTGTTATTTCATAATTCTTAGGAACTGACATAAAGAAAACATAATTGTCATTATCTGTAAGGTATTCAATGCATTTATTAATGTCACCTGCTTCACATGCTGCATTTAATTTATAGGCATTTGTATCCTGCCTTTGATATAATGCATCCTTTTCCCAGGAAATATATTTCTCGTCGCCGCGATGGTCCGGTAAAGCATATTCATTCTTCAAACACTCACCTAGATATATAGTGAATTTTTCATTTCCCGATCTGTTAAGATGAAGCACCTCCGCCATATCCGTAGAAAAATCAAGTCCCATTTCCTCGTACCTTGTATTAAAGTCAATATACGGAACACCGTACTCATCTGCTATAGCATAAATGGTATTGAATTTTTTTTGCTCTTTGGCCGTGACGCCATAGGGAGAGGTTATAAGCAAAAGGGGAATATTATTTGTTGAACAGTATTCTATGATTTTTCTTAAATATTTATCTTCTTTCTCAGAAATACTATCCTTTTCCGTTACCTTTGAAATATCCGGAGCTTCCATTGGAACACAGGTTTCTCTTGGGTCAAAGCCCTTGTAGTTTATAGAATTCTTATAATCGGTAAAATCATTCTCATTTAATTCATTGTAACGACCGTGAATTGACTTTAACGGAGTAAGCAGCTTGAAGAAGGACTGCTCAAGAGCACTGGCCTTAATGGCATCATAGCGGTTTCTGTTTGGCTTAATGCCGAAGGTATTTGTAATAAGCCAGTTTTCCGGCTGATTGTCTATAGGACGTATACCCGGGGTGGAAACATCAAGAACTATGACCTTGGGAGTCTGAGTTTTTAAGGCTTCCTTAATGTAATAGTAGCTGTTCCAAAAGGGCTGTTCTGCGCCGGCTAAATCGTATCCCGAAATACCATATTCATCCCAAAGAACCCCTGTATTAACATGACAGAAAATATGGGAGCTTCCCACAAACAGAGCATCAACAGAATTCTTGGGCTGTTTATAATATGACTGAATCTGTTCGATTCCATCCTCTGATTTTAACAGCAGTACTTTATCTAAAATAAGAACTGTCAGGGCAAAGGAAGCTATGACAATTATTGCCTTTATTAAGTTGGTAATTTTTTGTTTATTTATCTTTGACATAATTCTCCGTTAATTAAAACTTTCCATATATAAAATCGGCCGCATTAAATTCTGAGCCGTAGTAGCCGTAGCAGATAATCATAATAAATAGTACTATAAACAGTACCAATCTGAATAAGAAGTTCTGTTTCATCAGCCATTCTCTTACTGAGCCCCGGTTGTGGAGCATTGATACTACAAGGACAATGAGAAGACCCCAAATCATTATATAAAATTCAGACATTTCAATCCCTAAAGAGTAAATGGATTTATCAAAGAAAATCCAGGGATTAAAACAGGAAAAAGCCTGTTTCCACATTGAAAAGCCCTTTGTCAGATTCTCTGCTCTAAAGAAGGAAAGACCAAATATAAACAGAAGGAAGGTACGAATACGCTTAAAAAGTGTATAGCTGAAGGCTTCCGTGTTTATGTGAAGCTTAACAATTATGATTTTGAATAGAGGTTGACATAATTCACTGATAATTATAACTATACCCATATAAATACCAACACCAAAGATATAGTTAAACCCGCCTCCGTGCCATAAACCTATAAGGAACCAGGAAATAAGAAGACCTAAATACTGGGGGAAATTATATTTCTTTTCGTAACCCTTCCCCAGCTTCTTCTTACAGAATTTTCTAAAACGTCTAAAGGGCTCTGATTGTTGAACCGCATAGAAAACATAGGATTTTAAAAAGCCTCCAAGAGTAATGTGCCACCTTCTCCAGAATTCCGCAAGTGTTGTTGAGTAGAAGGGAGTGTTAAAATTCTCCGGCAGTGTAATATCCAAAAGCTCAGAGAAGCCTAAAACAATATCCATTAATCCTGAAAAATCTGTGTACAACTGAAATGCAAAGCCCGCAGCGGCGATTAAAATATAGAAGCCGGGATATATTTCATAGGAATCATATATTGTATTTACTATTACTGCCAGACGCTCTGAAATAACAAGCTTTTTAAAGATTCCGTAAAGGATTCTCATAAGCGCCTTAATTGTCCTGTCATAGGAGAAGGTATGTTTTTTTTCAAACAAATCACCTCTTAGCTGTTCACAGGTTACGATAGGTCCGGAGGTCATCTGAGGGAAATATGCTGTAAACAGAGCAAATTGGAAGGGATTAGAAAGAGCCTTGATTCTTCCCCAGTATACGTCAGTGAGATAACCGATTACAATTAGCGAAAAATAGGATATTCTTGGTGGACACAGTCTGTCACTTAGGCTGAGAAGTAAATTAAATATATCTGTATTAATTTCTGTATTTATGAAGGATAACAGGAAATTAGTGATGTTCATAAAGAATTCTGTATATTTAAGAAGCATAAGGAATGCAACATCAAATATAAGAACTGTACGAAACAGAGCAGAATTGTGTCTGCTTATAAAGCCTGAAAATGAGCCGGTTTTCTCTTCTGCCGCACTTAATAAATATGAAGTGATGTAATTAACGGCAATAAAAATAAAGAATACCACACACTGGAGAGTAGAAGCATTCTTTATATAGAAATACATACTGGCAAACAGTAGCCAGATCCATTGAAGTGAACCGGGCAAAAAATAATATATTATGAATACTATTAAAAAGAAAATAAAAAATTCAAGAGAAATAACAGACATAACAACCTTCCTGTGTTATTCAACACCTGTAATCATATTAAGAAACATAACGGCATTATCAATATTAACCGCTGTTTCCGCAATAGTAAAAATCACACGCTTTCCTGACTTGAGCTGACTTGAATAGGCTCCGTAGCCGCCAAGCTTACTTAAATAATCGCTATTATCAAGATATATTCCGGCAATAAAGGGCTCACCCTTTTCTTCTATTGAATTACCATTGTTATCAACACTTGTACTTTTAAGGGCGGTGTAATAGAATTCGTATCCATTATCAGACAGTGTGTTGAGGCATTTCTTACTTAGTATAGTTTCAAGATTCTTATGTGCTCCAAGCTCACCGTATCTATCAAGTACGTCAGTTGTTCCGATAACCACATCGGTGGTGCCTGAGGCGTATAATGCAAGCAGTTTTTCCAGATTGGCTATGGATATTTCATCCGTTCCGTTTACATTAATTACCATGGAATCATCTATTGAGATATTATAGGTGTCAAGATTAATCCCTGCATATTGAACAAAATCATCCTGTATAGTATCGGGACTAAAATAGGCAGTGTCGGAATTGATTAAAACCGCATCCAGAAAAACAGGCTTACTGTTATTTTTCAGTTCTGTGACTGTAAAAACAATCCCAACAATAACACATATACATACAAGTATTTGAATCTTGTAATATTCCCATATGTATTCTGATTTTTGCTTGAAGGTCATATCCTTAAGCTTGCGTGATTCTTTAAGTATATCATCTTTTATTGCCATTGCTTCACCTTTAATTCAACGCCTTTATCTTAGCAGCTTGGCAATCAGTCAAAGGCATTGCATAACCTGTGCTTTTTGCCGGCAAATACGCCGAGGCGTATTTGAATCATATACACACGAAAGTATATATGTGCCGCTAAGTCTTGTCAAGAAAGGCTCTTTTGTTAAAGGAGCGTAATATACTAACGTATTTTCTGAAAAATTAATAACCTGTTAAAACGATTTTGTTGTTTGTGAGAGGTGATTTTGATATACTGTTACTTATACGTAAGATGCGTGTCGCACTTTTAGCGAGGCATATTTATCCTGTGCTGAGCAGTAACAAGATATGTCGGTATTGGATGGATATGCTGCTGTGCTAAGAACTAAGATTTATGAATATGTGAGGTATATTATGAATGATTCTTATGTAGAATGTCTGGTGGCAAGAAAGCAGAACGGCTTGTATCCGGTTGCCAAAGTGATTTTAATAATAATTCTTGCTATTGGGCTTGTATTAGGATTGTTTGGGGCCTATGTATTTCTGATTCCCGCAATTCTTTCGGCACTAATCCTTTTTCTGTTACTTCCCAATATGAATCTTGAATATGAATATCTTTATATTAACAGGGAAATATCCATTGATAAAATCATGAATAAGGAAAAGCGAAAGACTGTTATTAATATAGAACTTGATAAAATGGAATTAATGTGTCCTCTTAATTCCCATGAGCTTGATTCCTACAAAGCCCGTAAAATAAAAATCACGGATTATTCTTCTAAGGATAAGGATGCAAAGATATTTGTGCTTGTTTGCCGTATGAATAATGAAGATAAGCTTATTGCAATAGAGCCAAACGAGGAAATGATTAAGGCAATAAAATCCATTGCTCCGAGAAAAGTCATAGAGTATTAGCACTTTGTATATGAAAACGGATTTTATTGAAGTAAATTAGTTATTCTGTCGGTTGACTTAAGAATGGTGCTTTGATATATTTATATGAAAACCCGTTATTTTTTTGAAGCCTAAAATGATAAAAATATTTAGTTTCAATATAATGAAAATAATAGAATGGAGGTAAGAAAAATGGGTCAGATAGTTTCAGAAGGTATTACATTTGATGACGTTTTACTTGTTCCCGGGTACTCAAATGTTGTTGGAAACCAGGTAGATGTAACTACTTATTTGACTAAGCAGATTAAGCTGAACATTCCTATGATGAGTGCTGGAATGGACACCGTAACTGAGCATCGTATGGCAATTGCCATGGCTAGACAGGGTGGAATTGGAATTATTCACAAGAATATGTCTATTGAAGAACAGGCGGATGAGGTTGACAAGGTTAAACGTTCTGAGAATGGTGTTATTACCGATCCTTTTTCATTGACTCCCGAACATACATTAAAGGATGCCGACGATTTAATGGCTAAGTTTAGAATCTCCGGTGTTCCTATTACTGAAGGCAAGAAGCTTGTAGGTATTATTACAAATCGTGATCTTAAGTTCGAAACAGATTATACTAAAAAGATTAAGGAATGCATGACCTCCGAAGGTCTTATTACAGCAGAAGAGGGCATTACCCTTGAAGAGGCTAAGAAGATTCTTGCTGCTGCCAGAAAAGAAAAACTCCCCATTGTTGACAAGAATTTCAATCTTAAGGGATTGATTACAATAAAGGATATTGAGAAGCAGATTAAGTACCCACTTTCAGCCAAGGATGGTCAGGGTCGTTTGCTCTGTGGTGCAGGTGTAGGCATTACTGCCAACGTACTTGACAGAGTAGAGGCTCTTGTTAAGGCCAAGGTGGATGTGGTAGTTCTTGATTCAGCACATGGTCATTCTGAGAATGTATTAAGATGTGCACGTATGATTAAGGATGCTTATCCTGATTTACCTCTTATTGGTGGTAATGTTGCTACCGGTGAGGGAACAAAGGCATTAATTGATGCCGGCGTTGATGCTGTAAAGGTTGGTATAGGTCCGGGCTCTATCTGTACAACACGTATTGTTGCAGGTATCGGGGTGCCACAGGTTTCAGCGATTATGGATAGCTACGCTGTGGCAAAGGAATATGGAATCCCTATTATTGCAGATGGTGGTATTAAGTATTCAGGTGATATGACTAAGGCCATTGCAGCAGGTGCCAATGTATGTATGATGGGCTCGATTTTTGCCGGTTGTGATGAGAGTCCCGGAACCTTTGAATTATATCAGGGAAGAAAGTACAAGGTTTATCGTGGCATGGGTTCAATTGCTGCTATGGAGAATGGAAGTAAGGACCGTTATTTCCAGTCTAATGCTAAGAAGCTTGTTCCTGAGGGCGTAGAAGGTCGTGTGGCTTATAAGGGAACAGTTGAGGATACAATATTCCAGCTTATCGGTGGTATTCGTTCAGGTATGGGTTATTGTGGAACACCTACTATTGAGGAACTTAAGGAAAGAGGACGTTTTGTTAAGATTTCTGCTGCTGCCCTTAAGGAAAGTCATCCTCATGACATTCATATTACAAAGGAAGCGCCTAATTACAGCGTAGATGAGTAGGAAAAAAATGCTAAAAAATATTGCAGGAGAATACGACCGCGCAATAAATAAAAAGGGTGCTCTTTATTATATTATTGGTATTTTGGCGGTGTGTATTATTGCAAATGTTGCAGTTGTTGGTTTCCGTGCAATATATGGAACCAACGAGGGAACGTATGCATATAACATAATTGAATATGGTACATGGTCCTTTATCTTGCCTTATCTTACATGCATTTTTATTTCTGACATGGTATTCGGCAAGGATTATCCTGTAGCTACTATACAGGATGGCGATACAGGTAATTTAAGTAAGCCAAAGTTATATTTGTCAAAGTTGATTGCTGCATTTTTACTGGCAATGACTTTTGTCGCAATTGCTTTTCTCGTATTCCTTGGTACAACTGCTCTGTTCCAGATGAGTGACAAGACTGTTACCTATGAATCCATTCGTGGATTTTCAGAGAAAATGTTCATTGCCATTCCTTTATGGCTTGCGGGAATATCCTTTGGAATGATGTTTTTGTTCGCATTTTGTAAGAAACGTTATTCATATATAGCTTTCTATATTATGACGTTGATTATTCCACAGGCAATTATTTGGTTGGCGAAGGAACCCTGTGAACTTGGGATATGTAAGATATTACGTAATTTTACATTATCTCATGGCTTTGCACTTATTCCTTATCCCTCTAATCCGGACAGGAATGTGTTACATATTTGCTGTTTGGGATTTGCATATGCAATTATTGCCAATGTTGTTGGAATTATTGTATATATGCGTAAACCGGAGGAAACTAAAGAGATGGAGTAGATAAAATTGTACAGATGTAAGCCACAAACCCAGTAAAATCAAGGGTTTGTGGCTTTTTCTATTTTATCTGAGTGCTATTTTCGGAATAAAACAAGAGGTATTATATGAATTTGAAGCTAATAATTTAAATGAATTAGTATATTGGGGACTATGAGTACATTTTTGTTTAATCATAATACTGATCAATTTTTGAGGGCATTCCAATGAGTGGAGTGCTCTTTTTTGTTGTTATAAAAAGTAAATGTGAGATGGACCATTTATTTAGTGACTTCTGATAGTTTCAGGATAAGGAAGATTCATGGATGAAACTATCAAATTGAATTTATTATAGGAAAGGAGTTAGTCCATGTAATTAATCACATGGGCTTATTTTGTTTATGGAAAATAAGAAGACAAGATGGGTGTTAGGTGTTGATGAATTTCCTAAAAATAAGGTTGCTTAATATTAGGAACTTAAGAAGAAATATTCCGAGAGGCGTATCACTATGGATATCGCCAGAGAATACTGTAAAAAGGCTAAAGGAAAGTCATTGGATGAGTTCTTTACACTTCGGAATGAACTGGAGCGAGAATATGGTGTTACGGAGTTGGAAGCTACAAACATTTTAAATGGATATCATATTTCGGACTATGTAAAGAAATATGAGGATTATAGCAATGATATTTTTTACAATGTGACTGGTCCTAATAGTCATCGGGCTTAGAGGTGAGATAGATGTAGAAAATATATTTTAGTCAGTATGAAATAAAAAATAAGATCAACCTATTTCGTGTGGTGGTGTTTCCACAAATCGAAGATGTATGGTTTTATGATAGTTATTCGGCTGAAGAAACATACGATATTGATGGCAGCACTGAGGGAATGAGATATATCATTGAAGCTTTTGCATTGATTTTAGAATTTCCACAGCTAATCGTTTATCTCCCAGTAAAGAAAAACGGAAACACTTTTAATTTAGTGCTTACGGGTAAAAATATCGAAGGATTTAAGCCATCTGTATGGTATAAATTAAGCCATTTCTCAAGCATAATCGTTGGATTGAGGATTTGAAATTGCTATATGATGAAGATGAACTGTTAGAACAATGTAAGAAGGCACTTGGATTTAGAGATTACAGGTATATTGAGCATGACAGTTCTAAGCTAATACAAAAGGAGTTAGGAGATACCGTTTTTTGTAGTTATGGAAAGCAATATATGTACTGTTTCTGTATTGGGCTTATAGAAGCAGTTAAAGCTCTAGAACTTGATCCAAAACAGATAATGGTTGGCTGGGGCTTAGGTTTTGTGATGAATGATGAAGTTATTGAGGAAAAGAGGAGAAGAAAAAGTGATTATAGGGAAAATTGATTTTGATAAACCCAAAAGAAAAGTTCCAAGATGGAATATTGACTTTTATAATTTTAAAAATTGTTTATATGATTACTATTTT
Organism: Lachnospiraceae bacterium; assembly: GCA_045627745.1. GTDB lineage: Bacteria > Bacillota > Clostridia > Lachnospirales > Lachnospiraceae > UBA2868. The sequence continues at coordinate 65,416 of JAZQOI010000035.1, forward strand.
GAAAGAAGGCATATTATACTGACCTGCAGGTTTTGTGGGCAATTATTGGCACCCTGTGTAGAACATATTGGACCTAAAGAAGCAGGATTTGAAAGATTGGGGAAGCATTGGTGGCTATGTCATCAGTGTGTGTATCATGGAGGTCCCTGGTATGGAACTGGTGTGGATAGAAGGGAGTTTAAGGAGAATGTCAGAAAGCACAATGCAGAAATTAAAAGATTGTTAATCCGATACAGTCTGAATCATCCATGGGTACATTACAAGAAACTATGAATATAGATTGGAAAATGATGAAGTGAATGTCTTCTATTACTGTGGGCAATAAATTATATTCAAAAACACTAAAATTATGGTAAAATTGTAAGTGTTCTAGCTTTGAATCAAATATTCGATTGCAGGATATACTAGCTGGTGTTGCACGCCATATAAAAGAGTCAATAGTTAAACTTATAGGAAAATATTATTTGGGGTAGGACAAAATTAAATGAGTATATGAAAAACAGCATTGTATAGAAGATAAAATTGATAGAAAGAATGAGTTCAGAAGGTAATTAGGTGGAGAAGATTTTGGACTTCCTAAAAAGTTCGGATAGCCAACAATATGAAATCGAAGACAAATAATTGATAAGGATAATATTTCCTATTAACAGTAGGTAAGGAGAGAAAGTAACGTTGAAAGGTGACAATATGCAGAGAGAACTGATTTATTCTCTTGGTGAAAAAGCCAAGACTTTAATATTGTTGAATACTTTTGAGGAATACGAAAACGGCGAAAAAAATACCATCGTTTAGTTATTAGTAATACAAGATATTGGGACAGTGATTATAGACCTTGATGGCAAGCTGAAGTTAGAGTATTACAAGCTTCAGAAGACATTTGCAGGTGCAATTCAGCTTGAAAATTTAGATGGTCAGTATGTACCTGCTACTCAGAAAGCTGTTCAGGGTAAGAAGGAAAAGAGTACCCTTGATGAGATTCTTGAGAAGTACAAGGGTGAGTTTACTGATGCTGACAGAGTAATGCTTTCAGCACTTCATGACAAACTTGTTAAGGATGATATACTTGCAAGTTCTGCAAAAACAAGTGACCCTCGTATCTTTGTAGAGAGCATATTCCCTGCAGCATTTGGTACAGCTGCTATGGATAGCTACATGGAATCTCAGGAAAGCTATACAGCATTGTTTGAGGACAAGACAAAGTATGATGCTATTATGAATGCTTTGGCAGGTATTCTTTATAGAGAGTTGAGATTTGAGAAGGCATCGGGTTAGTTTTGACTCAATTGTTGCTAGAGGAATGAGGAGTGAAGAGGGACAAAGAGAGTGTTTGTGAGTGCTGTGAAAATAACTTGTTTTTTTTGATGATATATAAAAGAATTAACGACAGATATTGCAGGAACTGGTGATGTTCATGATTTACGGAGAAGAGATATATTAAAAATGATTGACAATTATATTGGTGTCTTGGAGAAAAGGACTTGTGATTTATCTGGATAGATATTTAATACAGCTTGAATGGAGAGGAATTTATTATGGCAGAATTTAAATGTATGAAATGTGGTCATACGATGAATGACTATGAGATTAATAATTGTTGGTGTACAAATTGTAATAAAAAATATGCATCAAAAGAAGAGATACTATTATTAAATGAAGAATACAGACAAATCAAAGAGGCTGAAATTCAAGAGGAGAAAAGAAAAGCAGATTATGCAGTTAAAAGACTTGGTTTGTACGAATATGATGTTGTGACTATATTAAATAAGGATCACGGTCAGGTGGATTACAAATCAATGAGTGAATTAATAAATAAGCGTGCGCGTGAAGGATGGCGACTTCATACCGTATATTCGAATGAATTGGGGAAAAATGCAGTAAAAATCCTGGGATTAGGAATTAATGCTACAGCTTGTGAAGATGTGTTGATTTTTGAAAGGAAGTTGGAAGAAAAATCCTTCGAATGAGATCTATGTGAGATTAACAATTTATAAGAAAATGATTAGTGAATAGTTTGAGAAGGCTCCTAGCGTTTATTCGCTAGGAGCTTTCTAGGTTAACACTTGCATACATAAATTATTATAAATATACATTGTCTCCGGGTATTGTTCGGGGACTATTTTTAATAATTGTAATTGTTTTTATTGGTATTCTCTACATATAATTTTATTGCAGGTTTTGCAATTCTCCACTGTTTACTTTGATTGATTTTAAACCCCTTTATCTGACCAGATCTAAGAAGCTTTAATGCATGTGATTTATTTATATTTAGCATGACCTATGCAAGAAAAGCATCCTGAATAAACGCAAAGATAAGGTACAGGATGATGGAACAGTATTCATTGACCACTATGAAGAAATCGATGCAGCTCCTTGGTCAGCAGATAAAGTCTACCAGCTGCATTGGAGTGAAAGTGTCCTGTATAAATACCTTTTATGTTATGAAGACCGCTTGATTGAGATTGAGTTCGACTGGGAGCCTACGGAAGAGCAGATGAGAATTGTTTCGGAGAAGCTAACAGACTATTGATTTGTCACTCTCCAATATTATGCATCTTTCTCCCCCAAAGTATCAGTATGGTACTTTGGGGGAGATTACATTGTTCAGGAAGTGCGATTGACAAATGATGAGAATGAGAATGCAATATTATTTGAAAAGATAACAAAAAGTCCTATGGCCCCTAAAGGATAACATAGGACTTTCATTAGGAATATGATGGTTAAAAATCGAGAGTTACATCATTTTGAATGATGTATTTTCCTGCGTTTATTTGATAAAGCAGGTCCATTGCAGCGGCAAATTGTTCCTTTAGCTTATTTCCAGTAACCTCGTCGGGACAACCTATATAAGCGAATTCTTTTCCGTCATCCAGAAAGAATGTGTCATAGATGTCGCTGACAGTCATGAAGGCATCCGTTAATTCTGTAGCACTGTTCCACTCAGGCGGATTATCGTTATCAATAATCTCGTCGTTGGCATCGTAGAGCCACAAGCAATATGTATTGTATTCAAGCAATACGCGTATTTTTTTTATCATGATTACTCCTCCTTGAGGCTGACGCAGTTAGCGCCAACAATATATCCATTACTTCCGACCTGAACGGCAATTCTTTGCTTTTTGCCGTTATACGTGAATTCATATACGGTTCGGGGATTACGTTTGCCTTGGGTACCAACTACATTGCCTTGGTGGACCGCTTCAAGAACATAGTTGGGAATATTTTCGTTTGAAATACCCCTACCATTGAATTCTTTACCATGTTTGTCAATGATATGTTCGAGTCCCGAACGATTATTGCCGGTTTCCATCCAAACTACCTTGCCTGATGGATCTCTGGTAATCATTTCAACCTTATCAGGTGAGATCTTTTCGCCATTTGCCTGGACCTCAGCAATAAGAGCCTTTCCTGCCCCACTGGTTCCCGTAAAAAGATGAGAATCGCCTTTACTCATGTCGCTTCCTCCCTTCAAAGACTCTTGCAGTCTTACTCGGGTAGGAAACAATATAGATTCCTTGCTCTCTTAGTTTATCAAAGCAGGCTCCCTTTGCAGAACCATATACCAGAATTGTATGAGGACGGAGAACTTCTACCATCCTAAAGAGACCGGTTTCAAATCGATCTCTGTCGATTAGCTTTCTTGGTCCACCGCCTACGGTTCCGATGGATACAATGCTATTTGTCGGAATGCCTTCAAAACAGTAAGTGAACGTTTCTTCCGTTCCCCAGCGGACGTTATTGATGACTTCAATGCCTTCTCTTCCGAGCCAGCATCCATAAGCTCGCATGCGATATGTTGCATAAATCTTAATGGATTCCGGAAAGTCCTGATTGGTACTGAAGTCAGGAGTGATTGCCCCTGAAAAATGACGAAGAACTTTAAGAACGAAGCCAAAATCATGCCAGATTCCACGGATACCATCGAACTTATAGTCATCCAGATACCAATTTACAAAAGCATCCTCATAATAATCGTATTCCTTCTTGGAGATATGTTTCCTATGAATCTGCTTTGCTTCTTCCCAGGTGACTTGACGGACAGGAATGTGGGTTGCAGTTGTTGGGCAGAACGGAATATCATACTTCCCGAAGGAGGCGCCGGCTACCATAAAAGCGTTCCAGATGTCTTTGCATCCAGGACGAGGTGTATTGTTGCTATAATATGATATCATATCACAAATCCTCCGTAAATTCATTATTTGCAGCACAGGTCTTTTGCCCGTGCCAAATGTAAAAATCAGAAAACATAATGTCTTCTCCTTTGTGAACTAAAAGGCTTGTCAACAGGCTACCAAGATCTTGTCATCCGGAATCATAATAAGACATCTGAACGATCCTCCTTTATCAAGAGTGTGATGGAGGTCTAAAACTCTGCGAACGTGAATGAGACATCGATTTACACGAATATATGTGATACAATATTTGTGCTTTCAAACCGAATGGTTGCAGGTGGCTTTGACCTTGCCATCAATCTATCAAAAAGGGCCTGATACCTTAGGGACGGTTAGATACAAAAGGGACAAATGGATACAGGAGGATTTGTTTAATGAACTTTAGCCAATTCCTGAAGATAATTAATTGCTATATCGGACAGGAAAAATCGCAGTATGACTTTATGTATGTCCTGTTCTCAATGGTTGTATGCGAACCGTTTTCGGAAGGGGAAATCAAAAAAGATGAAGAGGATGATTATTATCCGTTTTCAAAGCTATGCGGAGAGTCACAAGCTAAAAAAGTTTATAGCGGAGAGCGTGTTATGCCTAAGGCATTAGCTCGATTTGTACATAGTCATTTTGATGCCAGTTGTCTGATCAATCTGATTGAGGATATGAGTGATGAGGTAAAAGGAAACCTTTGCACTGACTTCAATTCTGCAGGAGTGGATTGCAATCTGGATGATGTGGCAAATGTGGTATCCGATGTTTTTCAGCGCTTCATATCAGCGGCGATAGAGGAGAATGACACAATTGATGTGCTGATAAAGGCTGAGACTGTAACACGCATTCAGAGTGGCGATGCTACAAACCATGAAGTACTATTGTTGGAGGAATCCGGAAACACATGCCCCATTTGTGGATGCCAGCTTTTGCGACCGAAGAAAGATAAAGTAGTAAAGCGATATAAGGTAGTGAAAATATTCCCGGACAATCTTAATCGAGAAGACTTTTTAGAATTTAATAAGGCGTTCTCAGTTAAAGGATTGTATGATGCTGCGGAGAATCTGATTACGCTTTGCACAGACTGTGCGTTGGATTATGAAGCGGATGTATCATTGGAAGCTTTCAAGAAGATGGTAAAGATAAAAAAGACTCTGTCTCAGCAAAGCAGATTGAGACAGAGTCTGGAAAGTATTGATATTGAGGATGAGATTAGTATTGTAATCAGTTCATTAGTAGGAACTGACTGGGAGGATACATTTGTTGACTTGAGTCTGAAGGCACTGAAAGTTGAGCAGAAAATAGATGGGAAATATGGGCTTTTGATCAATGCGATAAGCAATGATGTAGTCCGTTATTATAAGTATATCGAAGAGCAGTTCGGAATTGTAGATTCATATCAGACTAACTCTTTTGAACGAATTGCGAGCGAAGTCAGGTTGGCATATGAAAAACTTGAAGGGAATGGTATCCCACAGGATCAGGTCTATTATGAACTAGTAGAATGGATGATGCGAAAACTGCGATTTGAGGATCGGCATCGTCAAGCGGTATCAATAGTCATTTCTTTCTTTGTGCAGAACTGTGAGGTGTTCCGTGAGATTTCCAAATAAAGTGACAACATACAGGCAAAGTATAATTTCAAAGTTTCCATTAATTCTTAAAGAACTTGAGAAACAGGACTATTCGGTCAGCAGCTTATATGGCAAAGTTGGAAAGAAAATGGATGGACCTGAAGAGTATATTCAGGCATTGGATTGTTTGTTTTTTCTAGGCGAAATTATATTACTCCCAGGAGGTGACATTCTTCATTATGCTAAAAGAGATATTCTGTGATCAATTTAAAAGCAATGGGATAATCCGAGACCCCATCTTGTTTCATGAAGGATTAAATACGATTCTCGGAAGCGAGACCGGGTCTAATTCAATCGGAAAGTCTACATTCTTGATGATACTGGATTTTGTGTTTGGTGGAATGGATTACATCGAAAAATCTACTGATGTACATAAAAATGTTGATCCTCATAGAATCTGTTTTTCTTTTGAATTTGATGACGAAAGGCTTTATTTTGCACGATCAACTGTCTTTACACGAGAAGTTGAGGTTTGTGATAAAGACTATACCGTGCAAGAGACTATTACTCTTGATAGATATATTGAATTGCTAAAGCGAAAGTACGGGCTGGGAGATCTGGAACTGTCATTCCGTGCTGCCGTGAGTAAGTTCTTTAGAGTGTATCTAAGAGAATGCTGTGACGAGGGACATCCTTTGAAAGCAGCTGATCGTGTCCCTGATAAAGTCGGAATTACGGAACTGATTCAGCTTTATAATAAGTATGCAGCTATTGCTGCCTTGATGGAAGCTAAGAAGGATTCAGAGGAGCGACATACGACATATAGAAAAGCTATAAAGTATTCTCAGATATCTGCTCCTGCAAATCAGACAGAATATAAGAAAAATGTTCAGGAAATCCAAGACCTTGCAACAGAATTGCGAGACCTTTCTTCAAAAAGTAATGATGGACTGCTTGATGTGGATTCTGTAAAAGCAAAAACGCTTGCGGATATAAAAGGCGGTCTGTCTAAACTATACAGGCAGAGAAGCCGTCTGAAGGCTAAAAGAAAATCATTAGGAGAAGAATCTTTTTCTGCTCCGATAGAAAGAGACTTTACAGATCTGCTGAGATACTTCCCTGCTGCAGATACGGTGAGTTTGGCAGAAATAGAAGAGTTTCATGTAGGGGTTACAACAGCTCTGCAAGCAGAGTATAGGAAGCGTTGTGAGGAAATCGATGGTTTACTATCTGTTTGTGAGACGGAAATAGCTGACTTTGAAGAAAGAATCAAATCCGTAGATTCTGTTCCAAATGTTTCCCAGGCTATTTTAGACAGCTATGCAGATGTTAAACAGAGACATGATAATCTCGTTGAGGCAAATAAACATTTTGACGAAGAGAAGGCCTTAAAGCAAAATGTTTCCGATTTAAAGGCGCAGATCTCAAGGCTGATTTCATCGGAACTTCTAATAATAGAAAATGAAATTAATACTAGAATGGCCGCACTAAATATGTATGTGTTCGAAACTCCTAGGTCGTCACCGGTACTTGATTTGAAAGATGATAGTCACTACTCCTTTGAAACACCGAATGACAGTGGCACTGGATCAAGATATAAAGGGTTGATCCTTTTTGATCTGTCCGTATTGGAAACAACGCCATTGCCGGTAGTTGTACATGATTCTTTCATGCTGAAACAAATAGAAGATCATGTTTTGGAAAAACTCTTCGAATTATATTCGAATACTAAAAAGCAGGTATTTATAGCTATTGATAAGCAGGGCTCATATACAAAACGTGCCGAAGAATTGTTGGAGACAACAGAAGTTTTACGATTGTCACCTGGGGGGAATGAACTATTTGGACGTTCCTGGAATGTGATTCATGAGGAGGATTAAATGCGCTTTAGTTATAATAAGCTTACAGTAACTGGTAGAGAAGTGCTTTTCCAATCTAAGAAAACTAATGTAATTGCGGACATCCGATAAAGATAAGTCATCTGGATTTTTATCACCAGTCCAACGCAAAAAGACCGTTATCTGATTGAAGTAAACATCAGCTGTAGACGGTCTAAGATTTCGAATCAGGCATTCCTGCTTGATTTTTTCATAGTATTCTTCATACATAAATAAAAACCTCCATGAATTTTGTAGTAATAAAAGTAATCACTACCATCATGGAGGTTCACGATTTTTATAAATTCTCTTGATGTAAAGAGAAAGCAATGTTAATCTTTTCATAGGCAGTGATAGTATTTGATTGTTATGGTGTGGTAACTTAAACAATACCTTATTTAGGGGTTACTATCTACTGTCTTTTTTAAAAGAAAAGCCGCTTTGCAACAACCTTGGCAGGCCGTCGCGCAGCGACTTAGTTCAAATGGAATTTAACAATTCTGCAAATTCAAATTTGTTAAATTCTAAAAATAGGATTTACTTTCGCTTTTCTAAACGATACACTTGCTCTTCTTCATCGAAAGTTTTCACGCCATCTTTATACCCATATCCCATATGCATATAGAAATCCAACGCAGTTATAGATGCTGGTATCTCTATTCTATTAGCTCTTGCAAAATACTCATCCGCCTCTAAAGTACATATTATTTGTTTTCCCACACCTTTGTTATGATATTCTGGCAAAACAAATATCGTAAGCAAAATACTTTCAGTTAAACTTCCCCAATATCCTGCTATTGCACCACATCCGATAATTAACTCTCCATCACAAACCACATACATATGTGAACTTTTTGCTCTTTCGATTAGCACACTGGCGGAATGGGATTCCACATTTGCTTCTATATACTCTTTTGAATAATCTCTACTATTTACTTCTCTTAAGGTCCTCGCTACAAGCATTGAGACTTCTTCAGCATCTTCAGCATTAAATTTTCTTACAATATATTCACTCATTATATATCCTCAATATTTTATAAAATTGGAATTTGATGCTATCTCATCTATGTTTCAATTTTCTTTTCCCTTTAATATTTCCGTCACCATATCAAATTGTTCTTTTTCTATAGCAACATCTTTCGGATACGGATAATTCTTCACACTATTCTCAAAGAGCTTTGCATATTGAGAAGCCTTTTTTTCAGAAGGCTGAACCAATGTATAATAAGCATACATAACTCTCTGTATAGATATAAAACTGGCTGCTTTATTTAATTCTTTCTTGTGCAATTTAAATTGCTCTTTTGCAGCCTCCATGTCTTTATCAATAACTATAGTTATGAATAACAGCTCACTATATAAAATCTTCTCATGAAGCTGGTTGATGCTCTTAGCATTTTCTAATATATATCACGCTAGTTCTTTCGCTTCATTGTACTTTTCACTTACAAAATAGTAATTAAAACAATTA
>JAZQOI010000036.1:0-18188 GCA_045627745.1 Lachnospiraceae bacterium
CCAAAACATGAAAAAGTAGCCATTTTTTGCAGAAAAATGAGCGGATTTTGAATGTTTTGAGGATTTCGAGAGCTCGTAGAGCGGAGAAATCCGGTATCGTTGGGGGCAAAATACCTTTTGACCCCAACATCATAATATAAATAAGTATCATTATTTCACATATTACATATAAAATCAATTGTAAGTAAACTATTATAGTAGAAAGTACATTAATACATTAATATAGTAGGAAGTTGCCGGTACGTTTCTGAACAGTAACTGTAAAAGGAACCATTGAATACAGAAACAGTAAGTTTTGTACATTATGTATATTAATAAAATTGAATTCATTATGAAATTGTGCGAATTAACTATCTATTAAAAATACGTTCATATTTTGTTCATAAATAGTTGGTAGAATTTTATTTGTTCGAAAGAACACATAATGAAAATTTTATGATAAATTTTTTCATAATATTGCCCAAGTGACTCTCATCCACTTGGGCACTCCTCATTTTTAGGCATCTTTTCTTTTGTTTTTTTTCCCGGTATATTTTTAATTTAAGATTTTGCAAATATCATCCTGATAAACATCGGGGTTGTTGTTTATGCAAAAAGATGATAAAATAGAAAAAGTTTTTTTGAAATTTGGTTTTGATTTTGTAATTTTTATGGAGGTCATATGGAAAGCTTCAGTAAGTTTGCAAGCAGATTTGAGAGAAATATAGGAAGAAATGTTCAAGACAGAAGCGGTGAGAGAATGTCTGGGGAGAGAACCAGAACAGATTCCGGTTATAGAGAGCCTTCCGAGAGAAGAAGAAGTGCTCAGGGCAGTCTTACAATTGATCAGGTTAAAGAGGCTATTTTTAATTCTAACGAGAGTCAGCTTGATTATATTCAGGATAGATTTGATGAGGCTCATAATGATAGAAATGATTCACAGTCAGAGATTATTCGTGCCATTGACTTGAGTTCAAAGGCTATATCTGAAAACACAAGAACACTTGATGAAATTCAGTCTGAGCTGTTTAAAGAAGAAAAGATTGATTTTAAAGCACTTAGTGAAGCTAATAAGGATGAGATATTAAAGGCTGTATTTTCCAATGCCAAGCTTCTTGAATTATTAAAGAGTGAACTTGTTGACAAGAAGATAGAGGAGATAAAGGAGAAGGAAGAGAATCTTTTCGATAAGGAGCTTGCCGAGAAGATGTTTGCTGATGTGGAAGACCATGTTCACAAAGAGAATGTTAAATGCTACCGTAATGTTCAGGCAGCACTTGAAGAACAGGAAACACAGTCCTACAGCAAAATCAGAAGCAGCTTTAATACCGTTAAAATTCTTAATATTATTTCTATTGTTGTTGGTGCAGTTAATTTAGGCTTTATTTTAGCACATTTGTGCAATTTGATATAATTATGAGTAAATTAGAGTGGAAGGCAGGGAATATGTTATATCCTCTGCCTGCTGTATTAATCACATCATCTGATGGTCAGGGTAATGATAATGTATTTACCGTTGCCTGGGCCGGAACAGTCTGTACTAATCCTCCTATGGTTTCTATTTCAGTAAGACCTGAACGTTATTCCTATGAGCTTATTAAGAAATCAGGTGAATTTGTAATTAATCTGGCTACAGAGGAACTTGCGGGTGCTGTTGATTATTGCGGGGTCAAATCAGGACGTGACGAGGATAAATTCCTTAGTACAGGGTTAACTAAGGAAAAGGCATCAAGAGTTGTATGTCCTCTTATTAAGGAGTGTCCTGTTAATATTGAATGTAGCGTTGTTAAAGTTGAAGAATTGGGGAGTCATCATATGTTTATCGCTAATGTGACAAGTGTTCATGTTGACGAGAAATATATGGATTGTAACGGAAAGTTTCGTTTGTTTGAATCAAAACCAATTGTATATTCACATGGTGAGTATTATGGTTTGGGTGATTTGTTGGGAACTTTTGGCTACAGCGTTAAGAAGAAAAAGAAATATGCTAACAAGACACACAAAAACAATTGAATACTATTATATTATAACAATGATTTGTCTTGCGTATCTTGCTTTTGTTTTTATTCCGGGTGATTTAAGCGCTCAGGCAGGAAAAAAGGTTAAGGTTTTTGTTAACGGTATTTCTGTGGGAATTGTTGATGATAAGACAAAGGTGGAGGATATGCTTAATGTTGCCAGAAAGCGTCTGGCAAAGGAGAGCAACGAGCTTATCCTTGTGGATTATTCAGTACTACTTAGCAAAACGACTGATGTTTTGGGAAGAGTAGATGATGATGAAACAATCATTAACAATATTTATGAGGTCTTTACGGATAATGTCCTTGTGACAAAGGAGCCGGTTTATGAGGTTAAGATTAATGAGTTTACTGTGAATCTTAGGACCGCAGATGAAGTATTGGAGCTTCTTAACAGAGCAAAGCATGAATATGATCCGGAGGATGCATTTGATGTTGATGTTGTGCTCGATCCTACGAGAGAGCTTAACGTATTGACCACTCAGGTGTCTAAGAAGACTGCCTCGGCGCTTGATGCTGATAAGTTTTCCCTTCCTGTTGCAGGTGCCTACGGAGCCTTGGAGGATATGTATAACAAGGCTTTTGGACAGGATACCTCTGAATTTGACTTTGGAGTGAAAGAGCTTGATTTTGGCGAAAATGTTGAAATAGTACAGGCTTATGCAGACTCTGACAAAATCAGCACACTGGATGAAGCCATTAATATGGTCACTAAGGAGCAGGAAAAGAGCAAGATTTACGAGGTTGTTGCAGGTGATTCTTTATCTGTTATTGCCGAGAAGAATAATACATCTATAGATGATTTGATTGCTCTTAATTCAGAAACAATACCTAATTCAAATGCTACACTTCGTGTAGGCGATGAGATAAAAGTCAATTCACCTACACCGGAGCTTTCGGTAGTCAGAACAGAAGAAGTGTATTATGAAGAAACCTATAATGCACCTGTTAAATATATTGATAATGATTCCTGGTATACAAACGAGAGCAAGGTTGTAGTAGAACCTGTGGATGGTTTCAGAAAGGTTGTTGCGGATATTACCTATCGTAATGACAGTGAGGAATCCAGAGATATTGTATACGAGGATGTTGTTGTAGAGGCTGTTGCCAAGGTGGTTGAGAGAGGAACCAAGGTACCTCCTACATATCTTAAGCCTATTTCCGGTGGTCGTTTATCTTCTACCTTTGGAAGGCGTAAAGCACCTAAAAAGGGTGCATCTACTTTCCATAAAGGTGTTGACTGGGCTACTCCTGTGGGTACTGCTGTATGTGCTTCTTCAGGTGGTACTGTTGTGAAGGCCGGTTGGGGAAGCGGATATGGTTATGTTGTATATATACAGCATCCGGATGGTAAACAGACAAGATACGGTCATTTAAGTAAGATTCTTGTTAAGAACGGACAGAGTGTAAGACAGGGAGAAAAGATTGCACTTAGTGGAAATACCGGTGTGAGTACGGGACCGCATATTCATTTTGAAATACTTGTTGGCGGAGGTCAGGTGAATCCGTTCTCATATTTAAATTAGAATTTGGGGTTACAGGTCAGGGACTGAACAGTAACAATTTATATGATGGTAAGATTATATAAAATAGCATTAAGGGCTTTGTAACAATTTTGTAAAATTTTACGAAAATGTGTTAAAACTTTTTTATTCAATTTACAAGGCAAAAATGTTGTTATATAATTGGTGAGATTGTGAAATAGTAAATTTTGTTGTTGATTAACTAAACAGTTAGGGGAAACAAGGTGGAACAGTATATCATTAGGGGAGGCAATCCCTTAGTTGGTGAAGTCGAAATCGGTGGAGCTAAGAATGCAGCATTGGCTATTCTTGCTACAGCCGTAATGACAGACGAAACCGTTATAATTGATAATCTGCCGGATGTGAGAGATACTAACGTTCTTATTATGGCAATGGAGAGCATAGGTGTTATTGTAGAGCGCATCAATCGTCATTCAGTTAAGATTAATGCATCTATGATACACGATTTGACCATTGAGTCTTCGTATATCAAGAAGATTCGTGCTTCTTATTATCTATTGGGTGCTCTGCTTGGTAAATACAAGAAGGGCGAGGTGGCTCTTCCGGGTGGATGTAATATTGGTAGTAGACCTATTGATCAGCATACCAAGGGCTTTAAGGCTTTGGGTGCTAATGTTACTATAGCCAGAGGCCTTATTACTGCAGAGGCTGAGAAGCTTGTTGGTAATCATATTTATCTTGATGTCGTTACCGTAGGTGCGACCATTAATATTATGATGGCTGCCAGTCTTGCAGAGGGTAAGACAATTATAGAGAATGCAGCTAAGGAACCTCACGTGGTTGATGTAGCCAACTTTCTTAACAGTATGGGGGCTAATATTAAGGGTGCCGGTACTGATGTTATTAGAATTAAGGGTGTTGAGAAGCTTCACGGAACTACTTATTCAATTATACCCGACCAGATAGAGGCAGGAACATTTATGTTTGCTGCAGCTATTACCAAGGGTGATGTAATGCTTAAGAATATTATTCCCAAGCATCTTGAGTCCATAAGTGCCAAGCTTATCGAAATGGGCTGTGAGGTTGATGAGTTTGATGATGAATTAAGAGTAGTGGCTTCTAAGAGACTTAAGCATACACATGTTAAGACCTTGCCATATCCGGGATTCCCTACTGATATGCAGCCTCAGATTGCAGCAGCTCTTGCAATGGCTGAGGGAACCAGTATTGTAACAGAGAGTATTTTTGAGAATAGATTTAAGTATGTAGACGAACTGCTTAAGATGGGCGCTCAGGTTAAGGTAGAAGGTAATACAGCTATTTTAGAGGGTGTTGAGAAGCTTACAGGTGCACCTATTACTGCACCGGATCTTCGTGCAGGTGCCGCACTTGTTATGGCTGCTCTTGCTGCGGATGGTGTATCTACTATTGATGATATTCATTTTATTGAGCGTGGATATGAGGATTTTCCTGAGAAACTTCAGAATCTAGGCGCACAGATAGAGAAGGTTTCCAGTGAACAGGAAGCTCAGAAATTTAGACTAAAAACAGGCTGATTTCAAAAAAATGTTACTTTTGCAATAAAATATGACTTTTTTTACAAAAATTGAAACAATTGTAGTATAATACTGTTGTATGACTGCAAATTGTTTCAATTTTTAATTTAAGGCAGAGGTGACATATTATGACGGGACTGTTTTATTTTGATATTTGTGCAGTAGTAATAGTAGCAATTATTATTTGTTCACTGTTTTTCAGAAAATTGACCTCGGGTCGAACAAATGTTGTTTATCTTATGTTGCTAGTATGTGTACTTGTCACTTCTATTAGCGATTTGCTGGCATCTCTTTATGGTAATGTAATTCCTATCAGTGATAAAAATTATACAATTCGTTTTGCAATTAATATGGTATATTTTCTTGCAAGAAATCTTACCGCGCCTATTTATATTCTTTATATTTTTTCTTTTATGGGCATCTGGCATATCTATGTTAAAAATCATACAAAATTTGTTTTGTGGTTTATGCCTTATTTTATTTCAGCTTTTCTTATTTTATCTAATCCGTTTACCAAGGCAGTATTTTATTTCGGACCAAACGGTGAGTATTGCAGGGGCAAGGGACTTTATGTTTTGTATGTTTGGGCAGCATTCTATTTATTCTTTGGTTTTGCAGTGTTATTCAAGTATAAAAAACTTGTTGCTACAGATAAATTTTATGCGTTGTTCAGTCAGTATCCTGTCAGTATTTTTACTATTGTTATTCAGTATATTTTTCCGGATATTCTCATTGAAATGTTTGGAACTTCAATCGTAATGCTATTGATATATTCAATGGTTCAGAGAGCAGAGGAGATTGTTGATCCTGTCAGCGGTGTTCAGAATTATAATGCGGCTTTAACTAATATTAAGCAGTCCTTTGAAATGGATAAGGAATTCAAAATCATATACATTACTCTTACAAACTGTTCTTCGCTAAGAACCTATTTAGGGCTTGATAATTTTAACGAAATGCTTCGTGTAATAGGTATTCAGATAACTAAAGAGTGTAACGCTCACCGTTTACATGGAGATGTATATTATCTTCTGAATGGTATTTTTGCAATTATTACAGAGGAGAAGGATTTCGAAAGTATTTATGATACTGCCAATTCTATTGTTAGCTATTTAAGTAAGCCCCTTGAAATAGGAATTTTTGTAGCAGATATAGTGGCTAAGAGCTGTATTGTAAGCTGTCCTGATGATATAGACGGATATGCAGGAGTTGTTAATTTTGAAAATACCTTTACTCAGAAGATTCCTGATTCAAGTAAGGTTGTTCTTCTTTCCGAAATTGCTGACTCTATAGATTTTAAGCTTAAAAACGATTTGGACAGTATTATCAACAAGGCAATATCGGAACATAATTTTAGAATGTATTATCAGCCGATTTATTCTACTGAGAAAATGAAATTTGTTTCTGCGGAGGCTCTTATACGACTTATAGATGATAAATATGGTTTCGTTTCACCTGCTTTATTTATTCCTGCAGCAGAGAAAAGTGGTGCTATTCATGAAATAGGTGATTATGTTTTAGAGGAGGTATGTAATTTCCTTGAAAAATGCGATATGAAGAAGCTGGGTATTGATTACGTTGATATTAATCTGTCTGTTGCACAGTGTGTAGAAGCCGATCTTGTGCAGAAGGTTAGAAATGCTTTGGCAAGGCATAATCTTGATGTTAATTCTATTTATCTGGAAATTACAGAAACTGCTGCTGATTTTGATCCTACTATGGTTGACAAAAATGTTAAGGCACTGGCTAATTCGGGAATTCATTTTTCGTTGGATGATTATGGAACGGGCTATTCTAACATTAAGAGAGTAACTTCACTTCCGTTTAGCATGGTTAAGCTTGACAAGAGCTTTGTGGATGAAATGGATGATCCAATGATGTGGATAGTAATTAAGAATACAGTAAATATGCTTCATGAAATGAAAAAGGAGATTCTTGTTGAGGGAGTAGAGGAGGCGAGAACCTTTGACAGATTCAGAGATCTTGGATGTGAATATATTCAGGGATATTATTTTTCCAAGCCTCTGCCGGCGGATGAGTTTATTAAGTTTATGAAGGAACAGAATAAGTGAGCGTAAATAATGGGGAAGTTTAGATTTTTGATTCTTTATCTTAGCAGGTTCGATATTCCTTATCTTAAGGAGCTTCTGGTTGAGGTAAAGCTAAGGGGGATAATAGTATTGCCTGTCCTTGACGGAATATCGGGGATGGACTATCAGGTAATTTCAGGAATTGATTATAGGGATTCCTATCTTTTGACGGATTGTGTTAACGGAATTAGATTTGCCATTGAGAATGATTTCGGGTATTCAGTACTTGAAAATGACAGTCTCAAGACTGCTTCATATAGCAGCGCTGAGTGTGTGATTTTAGGTCTTGAAGAGGTTGATTTTGGTTTTGTGGACAGATTGTATCGAAGACATTTTAATTATCCCTGGGATATTATTTCCACACCAAGACTTCTCATTAGGGAGATTACGGCGGGGGATTTAAATAGCTTATATGAAATATATGGGGACCCGTCCATTACGGAGTATATGGAAGACCTTTATGATAATCCCGATGAAGAATTAGCCTATATTAAGAATCATATTAAGAACGTATATGGTCTGTATGGGTACGGCATGTGGGTAATAATAGAAAAGTCAACAGGCAGGCTAATAGGCAGGGTGGGAATTACACCCTCGGAAAAATATGATGAACCTGAGCTTGGATATGTTATAGAGAAATCAAAACAGCGCATGGGCTATGGTTATGAGGCATGTTTAGGGGTTCTTGATTATGCTCGGGATGCTCTATTGTTAAGTGGGCTAAACTGTTTTATTTGTTTTGGGAATGTGAAGAGTATTTCTTTATGTGAAAAGCTTAATTTTACACGCCTTTCGGAGGTATACATGAATGACAGGAAAATGCACAGGTACCACATTACATTTTAAAAAGTTATCAAAGAAACTTGTTGCCGGTTTCACAACAATGTGCCTTGTTGGAGTGGGACTTTCAGGGTGTAATAACCAGGATGATTGTATTATAGGCGAGACCCAAAATAATCAGGCGAAAGATACGGAAGTAGTTGAGAGGTATGCCAAGGAGTATGAAGAGATTGATAAGATGATTGCTTCTGTCAGACCTGAAAAGACTGTGACTTTGACTGTATTTTCCAATGCCAGTGATTATCATGGACTACAGGGTGGATGGTTTAGAAGTATCATGTTAGATAAATTTAATGTGGACCTTGAATTTATCGGTAATGAGGAAACCGGTTTTCTTACAGGAAAACAGAAGGCTATTTCCAATTGCGATATTATTGTCTGGAATGATGATGATGAAGATTATATTCAGGCTGTTGAGAATCAATGGCTTCTTGACTGGGAAGCGGATAACAGACTTCAAGAATATGGTAATTATATAATGAATAATATGTATGATGCCATTAGAAAAAACAAAAGTATAAACGATGATTGGAAGCTTTATGCTATTGGTAGTGATATTGCACTTAGTGCTGATGAATATGGTGAATTTGAAGCATATCCTGAGTTGCGCTGGGATGTCTATAACAGTATCGGCAGTCCGGGGATAAATGAACTTGAGGATTATGTGGAGGTGCTGAAAAAAATGCAGGAGGCATGTCCTACATCTGATACAGGGAAAAAGGTGTATGGTATGTCAATTCATCCTGTTAATGATGATACTATGCCACAGTGTGTAAGTGATATATGTGCTGCTTTTTTTGGACTGGAGGAGTCAGGAATGGGCTTTTATAATGTTAATGAGCGTGTTCCGGCTAATCGTTTTGAAGGAATCCTTGATAAGGATGGTCATTATTACAGAACGCTTAAGTTCTTGAATACATTATACAGAGAAGGACTTCTTGATCCGGAATCATCAAGGCAAAGCTCCTTCAGATGTGAAAGTAAGTATTCTGATGGTGCGGTATTGTGCGCAATTAACTCTGAAGGACTTTCCGACAAGTATAACACGATAGTTCATACTGCTCAGGGCAGAATAATGCTTCCCGTGATTGCCAAAAATGAAGAATTATTGGTTAGCGGGCTTAGTACAGGTGGAGATTCTAAGCTGTGGAGTATAGGCTCTAAGTCAGAATATCCTGAACTGTGTATGGCACTTATTAATTGGATGTGCACTCCAAGAGGTGCATTGACATGCTTGTACGGGCCAAAAGGAGTAGGTTGGGACTATGATTTGGAGGGTAATGCCTGTCTAATGCAGCCAGGATATGATGGAGTGTACGGAGGCGGCGGTGATATGCCAATTGATTCAGGCTACAGTGGTAATTTTAGTACAGGTAGTCCTAAATTCGGCAGTACTACCTGGTCTATTAATGCGAAGAATCCTGAATCAAATAATCAGACCTTTAATGCATTATACTGGTCTAATGTAAATGATAAGGATGTTTCCAAGGTTGAAGAGGAATGGAGAGAGTTTACAGGTTGTAATACAGTCAAGGATTATTTATTAAAGCATAATTATAAGGTAGTTAAGACTTCGGGTTATAGCTACAAAGCTAAGAGTGCAGATCTTGAAAAGGATTGGTATAGGGTGTCTAAGATAATATGTGTTAATTCCTGGAAGGTTATGTATGCACAAAATGAAAAAGAATTTAATAAGTTATTTGATGAAATGATCGATTTGGCAAATGAAGCCGGTTATGTCAAGTGTGAAAGATGGAGTATCCGTGAGCTTAGCAGAAAGGTAGCGTCAGAGGAGTAGCATATGATAGAAAAAATCAGAAAAAAAATGGAACACAGAAGAGTAAGGCTTGTAATTTCACTGGTATTTATGAGTGTTGTGCCTGTTGTTGTGCTGGGAATAATTATTACCTCCCTGGAACAGTATAATCTTAAGGAAACAGTTAAATCAGAGATTTATGATGAATTAAAATGTGCTGCTTATGGAATACAGGCTGCCTATGATGCGGTGGGTAATGGTGATTTCATACAGTTGGAATCAGGGGCTGTTATAAAGGGTACTTATGTGGTGAACGAGAACTATGCGATGATAGATGCTCTTGTGGAAAAATCAGGAATATACGCAACTGTATTCTATGGAAATAAGCGAATTGCCACTTCTGTTATTGATGAAGATGGAAACAGAATTGTCGATACATACATGACTGATGAAATTGCTCAGG
This sequence comes from Lachnospiraceae bacterium, assembly GCA_045627745.1. Taxonomy (GTDB): domain Bacteria; phylum Bacillota; class Clostridia; order Lachnospirales; family Lachnospiraceae; genus UBA2868. Next base: position 10,184 of record JAZQOI010000036.1, read on the forward strand.
TTGTTCTTGAACAGGGAGAAGAATATCAGGGAGAAAACATTTTACTTGGCGGAAAAATGTATTATGGATATTATCTTCCTATATATTCTAAGTATGGATATGTTACAGGTGCAATATTTACAGGAAAGAAATCAGAAGAAGTAGAAAATATGCTCTTGATTAATATGAGCACCATGATTTCTCTTAGTGGTATGATGGTTATTGTTGCTTTTGCATTTACAATGACAATGGCTGCCAGAGTAATAAAATATGTATATGTTCTGTTTAAGGACGAGGAAACAATGGAGCAGATACAGAATGCCAATAAGGCAAAGAGTGATTTCCTAGCTCATATGTCCCATGAAATTCGAACGCCTATTAATGCCGTCCTTGGTATGGACGAAATGATTTTAAGAGAGAGTAAGGATAAGACAATAAACGGATATGCCCTAAATATTAAATCGGCAGGACAGACACTTCTAGGTCTTATTAATGATATTCTTGACTTTTCTAAGATAGAAGCCGGTTCCATGGAGATTATTCCGGTAAACTACGATGTATCTTCTCTTATTAATGATAGCTACAATCTTATTGCTATGCGTGCTAAGAATAAGGGACTTGATGTATTTGTAAATAATAATGAGAATTTGCCTAAAACCTTATACGGTGATGAAACCCGTGTAAGACAGGTATTTACCAATCTGTTAACAAATGCTGTTAAATATACAAGAGACGGTTCTGTAACACTGAATATTGATTATGAACCTGTTGATAATGTAAATATTCTTCTTAAATTGTCAGTAACTGATACCGGAATAGGTATTAAGCCTGAAGATAAGGATAAGCTGTTTGATTCATTCCAGCGTGTAGATGAAGAAAAGAACAAGAATATAGAAGGAACCGGTCTTGGTTTGTCTATTACTAAACAACTGACAGCATTGATGGATGGCGAGCTAACGGTTGAGAGTGAGTATGGAAAGGGTTCTACCTTTGGTTTGAATCTTAAGCAGGGTATTGTGGACTTGACACCTATGGGCAAGTTTTCATATGAATCCCTACAGGCAGGTGCAGACAACTATGATTATCAGGAGAGTTTTAGAGCACCTAATGCCAAGATTCTTGTTGTAGATGATGCTCCGATGAATCTTGATGTGTTCGTAGGCCTTCTTAAGGAAACTCAGATAAATATTGACCGACTTTCAAGCGGAAGTGAGTGTCTTGAGATTACACAGATGATAAAGTATGATGTGATTTTCCTTGATCATATGATGCCTGAGATGGATGGTATAGAAACACTTAAGCGAATGAAGGAAATGACGGATTCACCTAATGCTGATACGCCTATTATTGTTCTGACAGCCAATGCTATTGTAGGAGCCAAGGAAGAATATTTAAGCTATGGCTTTACGGATTATTTGTCAAAGCCTGTTAAAGGAACAGATCTTGAGAAGATGATTGTTAAGTATCTTCCACCTGAGCTGATAGAGTATGAGAATGAGAATGAGAGCATAGATGAAGAGGATAATTCTTCTGAAGTAACTGTGGAAAAATCAGAAGAGCCTACAGCACCTGTGGAAACGGAAAAATCCTTCTTAGATAGTATAAAGGGATTGCTGGATACCGAGGTGGGCTTATCCTACTGTGGTACTGAGGATTTGTATAAGGAAATTGCAACCTCCTATGTTACAAGTAATACCTATGAGGATTTGCTAAAATTCTATGATGAAAAGGATTGGGAGAATTATCGAATCACAATTCATTCCGTTAAGAGCTCCTCGTTGTATATTGGTGCTATGAAAATGTCAGAGGATGCCAAGGCACTAGAGGAAGCATTAAAGGCTGATAATGTTGATTATGTACTTGAAAATCATGCCGAACGAATGGAAGAATACAAGAAATTGGTTGATGAATTAAAAAGTATTGTTGAGTAATTTGAAAGATATGGTAATATAAATAGGCGCAAAGAGAAATTATATATCAAATATTAAGGATGGTTAACTATGGAAAAAAGAGTATTATTTGTGGGAGCTAATGGTTTTTCAGTAATTATGAATGCACTTCGTGATACCCTTACTAAGAATAATTACGTTGTTGATTTTGTTAAAATGAATGTGGACGAAATATGTAAGGTTAAACAGAAGCCTAATATGGTTCTTATATATACGGGAGATGAAAAGGAGAACAATAGCGAGGCTGTAGTGTATCTTAAGGATTTTTGTATAGAGCATGAGGTTAAGGTTGCTCTGGTAGGACATCCTGATGAAATAGTGGCTGTTAAGTCTGATCTGTCTGATAGTATTGTATGGGAAGTGTTTGAACGTCCATTTGATGCTAATGCCTTAGTTAAGGTTCTAGATCTGGAGATTGAGAGACAGCAGATTGAATTGCAAAAGAAGCATATTCTTGTGGTGGATGATTCGGAGATTCAGTTAAGACTAATTAAGAGCTGGCTGTCGGAGAAGTATATTATTTCCACTGCCAACAGCGCAACTCAGGCAATATCATTTCTGATGAAGGAAACGGTGGACCTGATTTTGCTTGATTATGAGATGCCTGTATGTTCGGGGCCACAGTTCCTTGAAATGATTCATTCGGAAGCATCCACGAGTAGTATTCCCGTCATTTTTCTGACTGCTATGGGGGATATTAACTCTGTAAAGAGTGTTCTTGCGCTTAAGCCGGCAGGCTATTTGCTTAAGACTATGGCTCCTGATGAGATTAAAAAGAATATTGATGACTTTTTTGAAAAGAGAAAGGCAAAGCAGGTTTAAAATATTAAATGAAGAAGATATTTTCTAAGGTTTTATTAATAATATGTATAGGCATTCTGTTAAGTGGCTGTTCTCAAGGTAAGATTACGGAAAAGATGATAGAGGAAGCTACAAAGACCATTTCCAGACCATCCACAAGCGGAGCACTGTGGGTGAATGGAGCTTATTTGTGTGATAAGAAGAATAAGCCTATACAGCTAAGGGGTATGAGTACCCATGGAATTTCATGGTTTCCCGATTATGTTAATCAGGAGTTTTTTACAGAGCTTGCTAATGAATGGAATGCAAATGTGGTAAGAATCTCAATGTATACTATGGAGTATGCAGGCTATTGTAACGGTGGTGATAGGGAAGAGCTTAAGGCTCTTGTTAAAGAAGGAATAGATTACGCTACTCAGGCTGATATGTATGTTATAGTTGACTGGCATACCTTAAGTGATGGCAATCCTTCTGCTAATGTAGATGAGGCAATACAGTTTTTTGATGAGATATCAGCTCTGTACAGTGATGCGGATAATGTATTATACGAAATCTGTAATGAGCCTAATGGTGTTGGATGGGCAGATATTAGAGAATATGCTCTTAAGGTTATACCCGTAATCAGGAATAATGATAAAGATGCAGTAATTCTTGTGGGAACACCTAATTGGTGTCAGTATCCCTCTGAAATTAGTAAGGCGCCTCTGTCTGAATATGATAACATAATGTATACACTTCACTTCTATGCTGCCAGTCATGGTAAAAATAATATGGAGGAAATAAATACCTGTATGCAAGCCGGTATTCCGTTATTTGTCAGTGAGTTTGGTATATGTGATAGCAGTGGCAGCGGTGAATTGGATTACGATACAGGTAATGAATGGATTAATATGCTGAATAAGTATGCCATAAGCTATGTTCAGTGGAATATTTCCAATAATGCAGAATCTTCTGCTGCCTTTAATGAAAAATGCAGCAAGGTATCTATGTTTACGGAGGATGATTTATCGGATCATTCTAAGTGGATGAAGGAAAAGATGGATGTTGAAAAATAGAATAATTATTAGCACTCGCTATTGACGAGTGCTAATAATGGTGATATAACAAAACTGTAGTTTAGTTTTGTTATATTTTTTTTAAGGAATGGGGTGAGTGTATGGATATTAATTTATTTACTCAGAAGTCAAGAGAAGCGATTAACGATATTGATAAGATTGCTCTGGAAAATGGCAATCTTGAAGAGGTTCAGGCACATCTTCTCTATGCCCTTGTTACACAGACAGATGGATTGATTCCTAAGCTTATTCAGAAAATGGATATAAATCTTCCATATTTTACTGATGCGGTGGCAGGTATTATTAATAAACGTCCCAAGGTTACAGGGGGTAAGAGATATTGGAGTCAGGCACTTAATGATGCTGTTCTATCAGCAGAGAAGGAGCTTAAGCTCTTTAAGGATGAGTATATTTCTGTAGAGCATTTGTTTTTGGCACTTATTGCTCATCCGGATAAGGAAGTGAAGGATTTATTTACGGAATTTGGTATTACAAGGGAACGCTTCCTGTCTGCCCTCCAAACAGTTCGCGGTAATCAGCAGGTTAATACAGATAACCCTGAAGCTACCTACGATTCTTTGGAGAAGTACGGGGAGGAGCTTGTTGCCAAGGCTTCTAAGCAGAAGATGGATCCTGTTATTGGACGTGACGAGGAAATTCGTAATGTAATTAGGATTCTGTCAAGAAAGTCTAAGAATAATCCTGTACTGATAGGTGAGCCCGGTGTAGGAAAAACTGCTGTTGTTGAAGGCCTTGCACAGCGAATTGCCAATGCAGATGTTCCGGATAATCTTAAGAATAAGAAAATATTTTCACTTGATATGGGAGCTCTTGTGGCAGGGGCAAAATATCGAGGTGAATTTGAGGAACGTCTTAAGGCTGTACTTGAGGATGTTAAGAATTCAGAGGGAGAAATCATTCTGTTTATAGATGAGCTGCATCTTATTGTAGGTGCAGGCAAGACGGATGGGGCTATGGATGCAGGAAATATGCTAAAGCCTATGTTGGCAAGAGGTGAGTTACACTGTATTGGTGCCACTACCCTTGACGAATACAGAATGTATATTGAGAAGGATGCTGCCCTCGAACGTCGTTTTCAGCCGGTAATGGTGAATGAACCTACTGTTGAGGATACAATTTCCATTTTGCGTGGGCTTAAGGAAAGATATGAGAATTTCCATCATGTGAAAATTACGGACTCTGCTCTTGTAAGTGCAGCAACTCTTTCACATAGATATATATCTGACAGATTTCTTCCGGATAAGGCAATTGACTTGGTGGATGAAGCCTGTGCATTAATTAAGACGGAGCTTGATTCACTTCCGACGGAGCTTGATGAATTAAAGAGAAAGGTTACGCAGCTTAAAATAGAAGAGGCTGCTCTTAAAAAAGAGGACGACAGCTTATCTATGGACAGATTGGCGGTTCTGTCAAAGGAGCTGGCAGAGAAAAATGACGAGCTTAACAATCGTATGGCTAAGTGGACTAATGAAAAGTCTTTGATTGAGGAGGTGTCTAAGCTTCGTGAGGAGATAGAGAATGCCGGAAACGAACTGGCAATGGCGCAGAGACAGGGGGATTATTCCAAGGCCGGTGAATTGCAATATAGCACCATTCCAAAATTAAAGGAGACTTTGGCTAATAAGGAAGAAATCATTAAAAATACAGAGCTTACTCTGGCTCATGAGAATGTTTCAGAGGAGGAAATAGCCAAAATCATATCAAGATGGACGGGGATTCCTATTGCGAAGCTTACTGAATCTGAAAGAAATAAGACCTTAAATCTTGATAAAGAGCTTCATAAATATGTGATTGGTCAGGATGAGGCAGTTACTAAGGTAACTGAAGCTATTATTCGTAGCAAGGCCGGAATTAAGGACCCTACAAAGCCCATTGGTTCATTTTTGTTTCTTGGTCCTACTGGCGTTGGTAAAACAGAATTAGCCAAGTCACTGGCAAGAAGTCTGTTTGATGACGAGAACAATATGGTTCGTATTGATATGTCTGAATATATGGAGAAGCATTCTGTTTCAAGACTAATAGGAGCACCTCCCGGATATGTAGGCTATGAGGAGGGTGGTTTCCTTACAGAAGCAGTAAGACGTAAGCCATATTCGGTTGTTCTGTTTGATGAAATCGAGAAGGCTCATCCGGATGTATTTAATATCTTTTTACAGGTTCTGGATGACGGAAGAATCACCGATTCACAGGGAAGAACTGTTGACTTTAAGAATACGATTCTTATAATGACAAGCAATATTGGTTCTGATTACCTGCTGGATGGAATTGATAAAGAGGGTCAGATTAAGGACAATGCAAGAGCTTTGGTAAATAATGAATTAAGGTCTCATTTCAGACCGGAGTTCCTTAATCGTCTGGATGAAATGGTTATGTTTAAGCCATTGACTAAGGACAATATAGGCGGTATTGTTAATCTGTTAATTGATGACCTTAATAAACGTCTGTCAGACAGGAAACTTAGTATTACTCTTACTGATGAAGCGATAAAAGTCATTGTAGACAAGGGTTATGAGCCGACCTTTGGCGCACGTCCACTTAAGAGATATCTGCAAAAGACTGTTGAAACTCTAAGCGCAAGACTTATTCTTAGCGGTGAGTGTCATATGGAGGACGTTATTGTTATTGATGCCAAAGAGTCAGAGCTGACTGCAGAGATAAAAAAATAGTATTGGAGCAGATTATTGAAAAGAATTATTGGCATACATATTAAAATGTCATTTGCCGGGATGGTTATTGCAACCGTCCTGGTTTTTTTGCCATTAACAGGCTGTAAAAAGGGGTACGAGCTTCCTAGTGAGCCTGTAATTCCTCTTATAGATAGAAGTGTGGTGCCATTAAGTGATAATTCTATTGTTTCAGATAATTACGTATCTGAGAATGAAGCCGATTTAAGCAGTGTAAGTGAGAATAATCATGATGAAGCTATAATTAAGGCCTATAATAGCATTTCGGAAAACAGGCAGATAAGAACAATATCTGAAAATGAACCTGTTTCACAGAACAAGCAAATATGGGTTAATGAGGAAGTATCGGGAAATGAAATTGTTTCAGATTATATGACTGCTGTAAACAGTGAGGAAGAAGACAGATTTCCGATGCTTCATCTTGAAGGAAAGGTTATGGAGAAGCAGGTTATTGTATCAAGTATTCAGCTATCAGAGGAACAGCTTGAGAAATTATCTAATTATTTTAACCTTGATGATGTTAATCCGTATTTACAGCAAACCTATGTAATACCTGTTGATTTTGATGAAAATGCTAAAAGTATACCGGTTAACATAAAATGTATAGCGGGAACCTATGATTCCAACGGGCTATATAGTCTGTTCTATAAAAAGGGCGATGATAATACATTATGGAACGTAGTGATGCGTAATTCGGATGGAAAATATATCTTCCATTCAAACGGAAGATGCTCTGACAGATAATTATCTGTCGGTATTCTTGATAAGTCTTGAGAGAATAGGTGACAGAGGTGTAGTAGTAACAATGCCGAAGGCACCCTGAAGTAAATCAAAGGGTATAATAGTTAAAGAACTTAATAGAGCTGTAATAAGCGCCTGTCTGTTGTGAACAGAGGAGCTAAGGAATAACAGTAAAGTATTGTACGCATAGTAGCCTATAATCATAACAGCTTCACCAAGACAGCCTGCAAATATTGTATTGATATAGGCAGCTTTTTTGCTGGGAAAATGTTTAGTAAGCAATCTGTAGAGCAATGCTGCAAACAGAGCAGTAAAGCATTTGATTACAAAGGTAGCGGGAGTGAAGGCTACATAGCCTGAAACAAGATCGGCAAGGGCTGAACCAAGACCTGCTGCAAGTGTCCCATATAATGGACCGAGAAGAAAACCGCATGCAAGTACAAAACCATCACCAAGATGTACATATCCACCCTGGGGAGTGGGAATCTTAATCGCAAAAGTTGCAATACATGTAAGAGCAGCAAGAAGTCCTGCCCGTATTATTTTTTCGGTTCGAGTATATCTATCCATATCGAATTATTCCCATTACCATTGTATAGAATCTATAAAAGTCCAACAATCCTTTCCGTCAGACTATTGTACCAAGTCGCTGGCGCGACGGCTAGCTCTAGGTACATGAAAACCTCCATTTTTTGCAAAAAGATAGCAGTTTTCGTATTTATATAGTATTGTTGAGATACCCCTACCTTAACAAACATATAATCCGACAACTGCC
>JAZQOI010000037.1:0-30054 GCA_045627745.1 Lachnospiraceae bacterium
GCAGTTGTCGGATTATATGTTTGTTAAGGTAGGGGTATCTCAACAATACTATATAAATACGAAAACTGCTATCTTTTTGCAAAAAATGGAGGTTTTCATGTACCTAGAGCTAGCCGTCGCGCCAGCGACTTGGTACAATAAAATTTATTAATCAGTATCAAAACTATGATTACTGATTCGAAAGGAAAAATCATAGATCATTATGACGAAAATAATAAAAAAAACACCTACGGGTGCATATACATTTATAGATAGAGATGAACTAACCGGGGCAGTAACCGCAGAGCGTGACTTTCCAGGTATCTTTCCCGTTTATTATACTGTTACAGACACAGGATGCTTCTGCGGTTACAGCATACAAGATGTACTGAAAAGCAGCGGCATCACTCGTGAAATTGATCCTGAGGCTTTGGGACTATATCTTACTTTTTCCTGTATTCCCGGAGAACGCACATTTTTTAAAAATGTCAAAAAACTCATGCCTGGCTGTATGCTGACATACAAGAATAAAGAACTGTCAATTAAGAAGGTTTTTAATTTAGATACTAAAAAGGAGATTTCTAACATAAGCAGGGCCTCTGCCAAAACTGCTATCCGGCTTTCTGTAGAAAACTCAATGCAAAAATGCCACGCAAGTGCATCTTTTCTCTCTTCAGGTATTGATTCATCTATTTTGTCCAAGCTTGGAAATGTTTCTGATACCTACACCACAGATTATGATGAAGAGCAATCCTCCGAGGCAAATGCAGCAGAAGCCTTTTCGAAAACAATAGGGGCCAATCATCATCGCCTCAGCATTTCTTGCAAAGACTATTTTGAAATTATTCCTGAATGTTCCTTGCATCTTGAACAGCCGGTTGGAGACTGTTCCTATCCGGTATATTACCTTCTGTGCAAAATGGCCGCAAAAAACAATCGTGTAATCCTCAGTGGCGAAGGTTCGGACGAATTATTCTTTGGATATCACCTTTCCAACTATTTAAAATTCGGATGGTATGAAAAGCTTCCTATGGCTATCAGGAAAAAGCTTCCTGAACTGTTTGGGGGACTTCATCCTATGCTTAATAGATTTCTTAAGTTTCATGACGGGGATCCTTTTGACGGATACAGAGGTCCGGTTACTGTTTTTACTGACGCCGAAAAAAAAGAGCTTCTCAAAGATTATCACGGAGAGAACGTACTTAGAGAACTGCTTTATGAGCTTAATGATGGTATATCAGACTTACCCGTTGAAGAAAGGATATACTATTTTAATATTCGCGAGTGGCTTGAAGCAGATATCCTTACAGGTGCGGTTAAACTTTCCTCTGCCGCAGGTTTAGATATCTTAATGCCATTCCTGGACGAAAATGTCATTAAAATAGCCAATAAGATTCCGGTAAAATATCAGCTCCGTGGCAGCGAAACAAAGCATATACTCAGGGAAGCCTTTAAGGATATTCTGCCTGATCACATAGTTCATGCGAAAAAAAAGGGATTTCCGGTACCGGTTGCTACTTGGATGAAAAACCCGGATGTCATAAATAACATCCGAGAAGTATTAAATTGTCCTGAATCCGAACAGTTTTTTAATAAAGAAATGATTTCGAACATGCTTGATTGTTTTATCAGTCTTCCTGATGATAATTGGCTTTGGAGAAAAATATGGTTACTGTACAGTTTTGTTATATGGATGAAATCCACCCCAGCACTTCATCTCTCATCTGAATAATCTTTAATTCGATCCTCAAATAATTCCAAATGAGGATTTTTATCTAAAATTGATTCATACTGTAACAAATTACCACATTTCCCATTTCCATCTAATTGCATATAACGCTTATATTTTTTAATTCTATCTTCTTCTTTAGACCAACCGAAATGTTTAACACGAATATCTATATTAGCAATCTTTACATAATCAGGAATAAGTGGGAATCTTCCACAATGTTGATTTGTTTTTTTCCACTTATATTTATTAAAAGAATTATATCTTAATAAAAACGGCCAAAAGTGCGTATGGGCACACCATAAGTCATCATTCCGGAATTCCTTATCATTCCACATATCGTAAAGTCTAAACCGAAACAAATCTATATCATCTTGTTTAATTAATTGTTTTATGATTGAGCCGGAATTTTTTTCAAACACCTCGTCTGCATCTATATTTAGAATCCATCCCGGATTAAGTTTAGAAACATGTTCCCATTGAAGTTTTCTTAATTTATATTCTTCGCTAAATAAAGATTTGTTGTTATGAACTATTTTATGCGGATAGTCTTTCAATAGTTGTTCGCACTGTTCTAATGTATTATCTGTACTGGCATCATCAAGAATAAAATAAAAATCAACAAAATCTTTTACACTATCAAATACTTCCTTTAAATATCTATTCGATTCATTATGAACAATCATAGACAAAACTATTTTTTTATTCTCAACGTTTTTATGTTTCAAATAAAGTTTCTTTTCAGTATTATTATGATAATCATTATAAAATTCTAAGATTCTATTATTTATAAAACGCAGTACTTTAATACCAAGCCGGTAACACTTTTTTATCTTTTTAAGCAAAGTTGAAAAGGCTAAATGAGATTGTGTTTTGTCGCAAACAGCATTATCATATGTTTGACACATATCAAAAGAAAATCCCTTTTCCTTAAATTCTGATACTCTGTTAAGATACTCTTCCCTATATATATGATATGCTGGGTATACTGTATCCATATACAAATCTATTCCTAAAGCTCCAGCACGAATACAGAAGTCTTTATCTTCACCGTACATATTCAAATTTGGTATTTTTTTAAAACAGACACCCTTTTCTAATGCCTTTCCGGATATAAGAGTACAACCACACAAGCCATCGACTTTGTATATTCCCGGAATTTTTAATTTAGAAAAGAAATCAATGTAAGCCTGTTCTGTTCCGACATTATTGGGAGAAACTCTTTGACCACTAAAGGTATAATAAGATATAGATGGGATAAAAAAAGCTTGAGGTTCCAAATTACAGTAACTATGCCACTGCGACCACCATACATTAGATACTATATCAACATTTCTTGAAATTAAATGAAGAATGCTTTTTTTATCTATTACAATATCAGAATCAATCAGAAACACATAATCAAAATCATTTGATTTAGCATAATCAATTATCCTGTCTTTAAATATTGCTACTTTCTTTATAGCCCCTAATGACCAAAAATGGGTATTTTCATCACAATTATAGTAACTTATATCTTTTACTATATCTGTCCCCTTTAATATTATTGTATTTGCACTGTATTTTTCTCTGAATTTTTCAAGTAAAACAGATGATTCTTTTTCTTCATTGTCATCAATAAAATAATAATAGTATTCGAAATCGCCTTTTATTATTTCTTCAATGCCTAATAAAAACTGTTCTAATATTTGAGATTTTTGTCTTACAGGTGAACCAATTAATATTTTTTTCATAAAAATCTCCATAACGCCGCTTGGCGTCAACACAAAGCAGTTCGGAATCTTGACAGAGGACCAGTCTTTGACATTGTTGTGGTCTCCTTTTTGTTTTGTTGATATGCTGATAAACGGAAACAGTCATTATATTGTCTGCCTGGACGCATCTATAAACCGTCTTTATAAATGAACAAATACGTCTCGTTAAAACTTTTATAGCCAACTTCCGAAAGATTTTTAATTTCTCCGTCCGCCGGATCTATAACAAGAAAACTGTTTGGCAAGAGTGAATCACGATCAGTAATATTGTCCGCAAAACCAACAATAGTAACTGCATGTTTACCACTTAAGCTGTTGTAATTACATGCGTAAAGCATTGTTGGTTTTCCGTTAAGAATTTCCTTATACGCCTGACCAAAAACATTGTGGACAATGAATGCATGCTTATATCCAACATATCTCGCACCGTTATCACCCCAATAGGGTTTTGATGTTGCATCGTACTTTTTTCCGGTTATAATTGACAATCCAATACACCAAGCCGTTGATGTGCTATTATTGTGCAATACCTGTTTCTCAGCGTGTTTATCAAATCCCTTAACTGCTACATATTTTTCACCATTATAAGTGTATTCCGTGACGTTTTTCGGAGTAGAATTCGAATCATCTCCATTTTCAAGAATATCAGCATCAGGTTTATATCGATAAAACTTAAAATCTCCTTCAAGACCGTGAAACTTAACCTTTTCCAGAATGGAGAAATCCCAATCCGGTGCTGTTTTCCCGAAATCTCCCGTCTTCATCTGACCTATCCGATAACGCAGCGGTGAATAAAACATCACGCATCCCTGAGTTAAATCTTCCTCTTCTTTTCGAAGCACAGGGAGCACATTACGAATAACCCTTTCGAATCTTTCATCTCCACACCGTTCTTCCAGATAAGTCTCAGCTTCCTTAAAATACTTTGAACGTAACTCATATGCATCAAATCCCGTGTACTTTACAATATCCTCTGCTGTATGATAGTTGCACCATTCTCTAAAGCCGATACGATTTACTATCACATGCGCAATCGCTTTCTGTATTGTATCCGAAGCATGCATAGCTTCTCCGCACACAGTGCAGATGACCGCTTTTTCTTCTTCCAAAATGGCAGGAAATGGTCCGTATCTTTCATTGATGAAAGGTCCGTGAACGGCGTACTTCTTTGTACCTTCGTCCGGTTTTCGCATTTTTTCGTCCAGACACTCCGGTCCCTTGAACCTGACTTCTGCCATTTCTTCATCTGAAATGAGCTGTTTCCTATGAAGTGCCACAGCATTGTTCATCATATATCCGTAAAACTCTTCCGGATAAACAAGAGGGTTATATTTTCCGACTACCGGAAGCAGTGAGATAAGCATAAAGCACTGGCGAAATGTAAGTTCTGCAGGTGTTTCATCGAAATAGAATCTCGCAGCCTCTTTAATACCATAAGTCCCATTATCGAAATACACACAATTCAGATACAGTTCGAGAATCTGCTGTTTGCTGAGATTCTTCTCCATATAAAGAGTCATAATCATCTCGGAGAACTTTCGTCTGAAGCTTAGATTGCACCCGAAATACAGGTTTTTGCAGATCTGCTGCGTAATGGTACTGCCGCCAAATCTTATTTTTCCGGCCTGTATGTTTAACCACAATGCCTCCATAATTGCTTTGGGCTGGATACCATGATGTTTCATGAATGAAAAATCTTCAATCAGAATAAGGATTCTCACAAGATGCGAAGGCATATCAACCAAGCTGCAGAAATCCGATTCTGCTGCTCGCTCCCTATAGATTACTTCAGGCCTACGATACTTCATTTTGATGTTCCTCTCTTCTGCTGTATTGTACCTATATCTTCTGATTTGACAGAAGACTTATCGAAAATGATGAATGATAAATGATATCGAGGATATTATACCATTGGATTAGGAACCGCATGGGACCTGTTTTACAATTTATTTCTGTCTCTTTCTCAGGCTTCTTTCTGATACAGACTCTTGTATCCTTCTGATGTCTTCATCAGTTCATCATGCGTTCCTTCTGCCTCAATCATATGATTATTCAGCAGTAATATCTTTTCCGCATTTCGAATCGTTGTCAGTCTGTGCGCCACCATCACGATGGTATGATCCTTTTTTAGGTCATCAAGCATGCTAATTATCTTGTCCTGCGTTAAGTTATCGATAGCAGAAGTAGCTTCATCCAGAAGAATTATACTACCACCCTTTAGAAGTGCTCTTGCAATTGCAAGGCGCTGCAGCTGTCCTCCTGAAACCTTAGTGCCTTTTTCTCCCAGTTCCATGTTGAAGCCTTCCGGATTTCTCTCGATATCCTCCAGTATGCATGCCTTCCGGCATGCTTCTTTTATTTCTTCCATCGTGGCATCTGGTTTCACCATACGCAGATTATCCAGCACTGTCGCATTAAAGAAATACGGTTTCTGACTGACCATGGTGATATTTTTCCTGATAGTATCCTCATCATATTCACGAATATCCGTTCCATCCAGAAGAACCTTTCCCGATGAAGCATGATAGCTTCCTATGATCAGTTTAAACGTCGTTGATTTTCCGCAGCCGCTTTTTCCTACAAATGCCGTACTTCTTGCCGGCGGAATGGTAAAATTCAGTTTTTCCAATATCAGTCTGTCTTCTTCAGTCGGATTGTCATGCTGGTAAGAAAAGCTGACATCTTCAAACTTTATTTCTCCAATAAGACGATCTACATGTTTTTCACCATAGGAATCCTTGGGGAATGCAGAACCCGTGCACAAATCCACGACACGTTCGCAGGAAAGAGAAAACTGTTTGATCTGAGTCATAATATTCTGAATCAGCCTTACCGCAGGCATGCCGATTATGGTAAAATAGTTATAAAGAACCAGACATTCCGTAATTAGCAGAACCCCATTGTGAACGGCGTATCCGAAATAAATCATAATAACGGAATACATTATGGCAGTGACGACATCATTAAGAACTTTTCTGCGGGTAGCGTTTCTATTTGCGATTCTTTCTTTTTGATTCGTCTTTACTTGTGCCTCCCTTACTCTTTCTATCACCAACTCTTTTTCCCCGAGCATTTTGACCTCCCGGGCACCATCAATGGCATCAGTCACCATACCAAGATGTGTTTCATCTGCCACTGCAGCCTTTTTGTTATCCAGATAAAGCAGGTTCGTTCTTCGCCTTTCCAAAAAGTACAACATCAGAAAAACTACCAGTTCCAAGGCACTTACCACAGGATTGATTACAAAAGTGATAGCTAGAACACCAACATAATAAGCAATTTCTGAAATTTTATCGACAAATCCCGTAAGAGCCTGTGCAATTATCTCGGAATCAGTCAGAATGCGCTTGTTGAACGGTCCACTGCCCATGCTTTCAAAAACGCTGTCGGAGACCCTGTAAATATTTTCAAGCAGGTTCTCAGTCAAATCCTCACGTATTATGAATGCACATTCGCTATACCAGTCACCTGCCAGTTTGAAAAACAATGCATAAAATACCCTTGCAACCATAATGGCAATTGCCGTGCCCACGACCTGCACAATTGCGTCATTTGTATAGTTAATAATCATGACACCCGTCAGATATGGAATCAGAACATTGACGACGATAGAAAAAATATGAAAAATAAATCCTCCCATCAGATATTTCTTTCCACTGCCAAGATAGCCAAATGTCAGTTTCAGATACTCCTTGAAGGGATAATACTTCTCGATTCTTATACGAATGAAGTTTTTTCCCTGATGATTACTGTGCGTTACTGCATAATCCATCTTCTGAGCAATGTTGTTAAGAATAAATACTGATTGCTCCTTCTGCAGATCCTCCGGGCTGATTTCCTCTCCCGGAATCTCAAATTCCACGTAAAATTCACCGGTATTGCGAACTACCCGGTAAAAAATCTCAGTATCCTCAGAAAGCCTGCTGGCATATAGCAAAAGCAACTCTTCTGCGAAGAGCGTAATCGCTTTTATGTCTTTCTTTTTAGCTCCATATTCCGAAAGCTCCGCTTTAGTCTGTCTAATCGTCTCATTTACTTGTCCCAGTTTCCCCTGCATAGTATTTCCCCTTTATACTATATTCTTCTTTGTCTCTGCTTATTTTTGATGGCATCCGAATGGTTTTAACAATCTGCCCTTTATGCGATTAATTTCAGGCTTAAATGTATAAAGTGTTCCGAGAACAGTGATAGAGACAACATTCTGTTGCATCATTGCCCGCTGCAGGCATTTCGGAAAATAGTATGTCTTATAATGATAGCAATGCTCTCTCCAATCAGGGTCCTTGCTTATTTCCGTTAGAATTCTAATATTATTGCTTAAACTCAATCGTGAAAACCGTATTTTTTCTTTAAAGTACACATTATAAGCAAGGTGTAATTTATAGTGATATAGGGTATCGATATTTGAACATCCGGCGTCAGATAAAACTTTGCAGATTTCTTTTGTTGCCATCTTGGAACAATGTAACAGTTCTTCTTTATCCATTGATGTTAATGCTCTGTCATCACTATACAGTATGTAACAATAATTTCTGATATCGTCCACAGCAACGGAATTGCATTTAAGGACATACTCAGTCATAAAAAGTGTATCTTCCATAAATCTCATGTTTTCTCTAAACTGAATATGGTTCTTACGGATAATATCCAACCTTAATGCTTTTCCACATATATATCCTAGCGAATCGATGTAAACCATATGATATACATCTTCAACGGAAAGATTCCGAGTATTGAATATCTCAATTGACCGCTCAAACTCAATAGTGCCGTCTTCTTTCAGAATATTACCATTTTGACAGACAAAATCAACATTGCTTTCAAGCAATTCTCGTAAATAATCAGGTTTTAAATAATCATCGCTGTCAACGAATGTAACAAACTCACCACAAGCAGCGTCAAGGCCGGCATTTCTTGCTGACGATACGCCTCTATTTTTCTTATGAATCACGCTAATGCGATTATCCTTTGCTTTATAATCCTCGCATATTGCATAGCACTTATCCGGTGAACCATCATTCACGAGAATAAGTTCAAAATCTGTAAAAGACTGTGCGAGAATACTATCAACACAGCGCTGCAAATATGCTTCTGTTTTATAGATTGGCACTATTACACTGATTTGTGGCATTCCCAATAATCAAGCACGTATTTTTGTCGCGCCATTTCCTTTCGCACTTTCATCATACAGGTGTAGTTTAAAATCATATAAACAGGTTCACTGCTTTCTTTTATCATTTCAATCAATCGTCTTACACTTTTTGTTGATCTGAATGGAATGTCTATAGAGCGCAGCAGTTTCTCCGTTTCATCACATAAATCAGTAAACACAATTACATCCGTAAAGTGTTTTTCATAACACTTCCATGGTACATCACTGAGCCATCTTAGATCTTTTCCGTCTGCAAAATCGTTATTAAATCCCAAAACCAGTCTTGATGAATTTAAGTCTTCTGCAATATACTGAAGGCTCTCATTTATTCCTGATGGATTTTTGCCCAGATTCATAATAACAGGCGTTGATTCAATTTCTATGCTTTCCATTCGTCCAAAAACAGGCTGCATTGTTTGCAGCGAATCAACTGCTGTCTTAGATAATAATCCAACTGCATATAAGGATGCCATTGCTGCTGCTGCATTACCTACATTGTATTTTCCGGGAATACTAAGATTTACCTGATAAGAATTACCCTCAATAAAAGCATTATTCCCGCTGACGCTATACTCTATTCTTTTTTGAGAGCTCATTTTTTCTGCCAACTGTTTTGAATACTTATCAGTTGTATTAATACAGATAATTCCCTGATAATCATAAAGTCCCTCATGAAACATTTCGACAACATCTTCGGGAGGGCCAAGTCTGTCAATTTGATCTTTGCAAATATTGGTTATCGTAACACAGACAGGGTTTAATACCCATAAAAGTTTTATTAATGATTTCTCGTCGCATTCAAGAATAGCAATATCATTTATAGGTTCTTTTTTTCTGAGATCATAATTGTCAATCAAAACAGTCAACAAACTGCTTTCCATATTTTCTCCGTTACGAGAGTATGCGCATTGTATCTGAAGAGTGTTCAACATATGGGAAGCCATATGAACTGCCATAGTTTTGCCATTTGTTCCGGTAATTACAATCGTTTGGACTTCTGAGGACAACTCAGATAAAAGCTGAGAGTCAATTATTCGGGCAACATATCCCGGAATAGAGGTTCCTCCACTATGTAATCCACGACATAAAATGCACAGGGTTTTTGCAATTATGATAGCAGAAACCTTCCTTATTTTTTTATACAGTGTATCCGTTTTTTTCATTATATATTCCGATTCGTTGTGATAACACAATACTATTTTACTGTACCATAATCTATGTCACATTACTAATTTTTTCCTTCTATGTTATAACAAAAAGGTCTCCTTCGTTTACATAATCTCCTACTTCAAAATACTTCTCCGTAATTTCACCGGAAACAAGAGGAATTACATCCACCGTATCAGATGTGTCTACAGTTCCTATAAATTCATTGTAATTTGATATGGTATCAATATACGGACGTTCCATTGATACTTTTAAATCTTCATAAACAACTTCAGCAGTAGTCTCCTCATTACTACAGTCGACTGCCATAAGGGATGCACTGCATATAGTAATACACAGTAGCAAACATACAAATCTCTTCTTCATTTCTCTCTCCATATTACACGTGATTGTACATTGGCAAATATAGCTTGCCTATATCCCTTATAATTATTGTTTCCCAAACTGCTTGAATGTAACACAATATAGTAGACATGTCAACTATCCATACTACATTTTGTGTTTATCTATCCATACTACATTTTGTGTTTATCATAATTTATTTCTATTTTAATCTTATAATACAAATATTTTATAATTATTTTTGTGACATATCTTGTTAATTGTGACGAACAGTAATATAATATAGCTAAGAAAGTAGGTTTTTATGCCCATACGTTTATGCTAAGTCTTCTATATTTTGTGGTTCACGGAAAGAACACCTGAAGATTTTGTATACCAGTCAAGCATAAGCGTATTCATTTCATGGACGAAAGGAGGGGCTTTTATGGCAAACATATCAACACTTAATACTGTCTATAATCATTATATGACTTCATATGCGCCACAGGGTAGCAACACTAAGTATGATACCCATAAGAAGAGTGAGCTTCGTGGCGTTTATAATTCTATTGTCAAAATGAACAAAGAGTCTCCTCTGTTTATGTTCGATAATACCCAGGAGACAAAAGAGTTCGCAGTAACTCTTAAAGAAAGTGCACGTTCATTAAAGAATACTATTTCCTCACTTTCCGTAGATAATGATACTAATCTCCTCTCAAAAAAAACGGCATATACCAGCAATGACGAATTGATTAGTGCTAATTTCATCGGCTCTATAGAGAATGATTCTGAGGTTCCAAATATAGAGCTTCAGATAGATAATCTTGCAACCAAGCAGGAAAATCAGGGTACTTTCTTAAATCCTGACGAAATGTCATTACCACCGGACACATATTCCTTTGATATAAGGTCACGCGATATAGATTATGAATTTCAATTTAATATTAACGAAGGAGATACCAATAAGGTTATTCAGGATAAATTATCCCGTCTTATAACCCGCTCAAATATTGGTGTTACAGCAGAAACTGTTACCGATGAAGAAGGTAACACTGCACTTAAGCTTACTTCCGATGATACCGGCAGGAAACGTGGTGGATTACAATTTATAGTCAGTGATAACAACACTACTAAGCGAACCGGTGCAGTTAAGTATTTTGGTTTGGATAACGTATCAAACGAACCAATTGATGCGAATTTCAAAATCAACGGCGAAAGTCAGACATCTCCTACCAATCGAATTAACATTGCCGAAGCCTATGATATAACCTTCAAAGGAACCACTGGCGAGGATGAAAGCATTTCAATTGGACTAAAGACGGATGTGGAATCTCTTACAGATAACATTTCGCATTTGATAATGGGTTATAATGAATTTATGCAAAACACAATTAAATATTTAGATTCACAACCCTATTCCAAAACATTAGCCCGAGAAATGACAAGCTTGACCAAGAGTTTTGGTTCTCAGCTCGAATCAATCGGCATTAATCTTATGGATGATGGACAGATATCACTTGACGGTAATCTGATTCAGCAAACAGCCGAAGAAAGTGATGCATTGGAAAGGTTCTCTAATATTAAAAGCTTTGCCAATACAGTTTATGACAAGGTTAATGCAGTTAGTCTGGACCCTATGCAATATGCTCAAAAAACAGTTGTTGCATACAAGAATCCCGGAAGAAGTTATTCATCGCCATATATTACAAGTAATTATAGTGGCATGATGTTTTCAAGCTATTGTTAAAAAGTCGGTACAAACAGATATATTTTGTACCGACTTTTTATATTACTATTTCACTTCATTTCTGACAACTTCCAAAGCTCTGGCAACAACCTGATGCATATCATAATACTTATATTCTCCCAGCCTTCCGCCAAATATAACATTATGTTCTTTATCAGCAAGCTCCTTGTATTTATTAAACAAAGTATTGTTCTTATCATCATTCATAGGATAATAGGGTTCATCACCTTTTTTCCAGGTTGACGGATATTCCTTCGTAATTACCGTCTTTTCCTGAGTACCAAATTCAAAATGCTTATGTTCTATTATTCTTGTATAGGGAATCTCATATTCAGTATAATTAACAACCGCATTTCCCTGATAATTATCCATATCAAGCACTTCAGTTTCAAATCGAAGGCTTCGATATTCAAGTTCACCAAATCGATAATCATAAAATTCGTCAATCATACCTGTAAATACGATTTTATCTGCTCTGTTTTCATATTCACTTCTGTTGGCGAAAAAGTCACATTCAAGTTCAACATCTATTCCTTCAAGCATTTTTTCTATAATAGAAGTGTATCCACCCTCCGGAATTCCCTGGTACTTATCATTAAAATAATTATTATCATAAGTAAATCTGACAGGGAGACGCTTAATAATAAACGATGGCAGTTCATTAGCACGTTTGCCCCACTGCTTTTCTGTATATCCTTCAACGAGCTTTTCATAAATGTCTTTACCAACAAGAGCTATGGCCTGTTCTCGAAGATTACGCGGCTCACTAACTCCTGCTTCCTTCATCTGACATACCGCTTCCTGCTTCTGTTCTTCAATCTTGGCTCTAGCTTCCTGCGGAGTCCGTACACCCCACAATGCATGAAACGTATTCATATTAAATGGTAAGTTATATAATTCATTCTGATAGCGTGCAACAGGACTATTAGTATATCTGTTAAACTCAACAAATGAATTCATGTAATCCCAAACTTCCTTATTGCTTGTGTGAAAAATATGTGCCCCGTATTTATGAACATTAATCCCTTCAATTGATTCGGTGTATACATTCCCACCAATATGAGACCTTTTGTCGATTACGAGACATTTCTTACCTTTTTTATTAGCTTCATAGGCAAATATTGCTCCAAATAAACCGGCCCCAACAATTAGATAATCATACTCCTTCATATTAAACCTCTCCATTTCTCAATCGAGCAGAATTCAGTCTACTCGATTGTACGTTGCGCGTCAAATGGATATTTGTGCAAGCACTATAAACGCTTGACGCCTTATCACTCAATCGAGCAGAACTCAGTCTACTCGATTGTACGTTGCGCGTCAAATGGATATTTGTGCAAGCACAATATCCGCTTGACGCCTTATCACTCAATCGAGCAGAATTCAGTCTACTCGATTGTACGTTGCGCGTCAAATGGATATTTGTGCAAGCACAATATCCGCTTGACGCCTTATCACTCAAAAAAACAAGCCGATAAAAATCGGCTTGTTAAAAATCGGTAATTATTCACCTAGACCGCTCTCAATTGCCTCAACCAATGTCCTAAGAGCCTCTTCTTCATCATCGCCATCACATACGAATTCAATTTCATCACCGCATTTAACACAAGCACCCAGAACACTTAAAACACTTTTGGCATTAGCGGTATTCTCACGAAAATTAAATGTAATCAAGGACTTAAACTGCATTGCCTCTTTACATAATATACCTGCAGGTCTAAGATGCAGTCCTGTTGGGTTCTTAATTACAACCTTTTGGCTAACCATTTCTACGTAACCTCCGTTCGCTACTCAAGGTAAGCATAACCTACCATTAAGATTATAACATATATGCATCGCAATAACAAGAAATAACGTATTTATAAATATTATAACATAGAATTCTGAATTAATTCAGCAAGCTTCTTAGCTTCTTCTTCGATCAACGCCTGATCCTTACCCTCAATCATAACTCGTACAAGAGGTTCTGTGCCTGAAGGTCTGATTAAGACTCTGCCCTTTCCGTCAAAATCCTTTTCAAGCTTTTCAATCGCTTCTGCAATTTCAGGATAATCCATATATTTATCCTTCTTATGCGTAGGAACCTTGGCATTAACAAGAGCCTGTGGCATTACTTCCATAATCTGCTTAAGTTCTGATAAAGTCTTACCTGATTCAACAACAACCTCAAGAAGATGCAAAGCAGATATTAATCCATCTCCTGTTGTATTATCATCAAGGAATATAATATGTCCGGACTGCTCTCCACCTAAGTTAGCTCCCATTTCCTTCATACGTTCGAGTACATACCTGTCTCCAACCTTGGTTTTCTCTATATTAATACCATTTTCCTCACCCATAATGAAGAATCCGAGATTACTCATTACAGTTGCAACAATAGTATCCTTTTTTAATTTACCCTGCTGTTTCATATAGTTACCGATGATTGCCATAATCTCATCACCGTTAACCTCATGACCATTCTCATCAACAGCAAGTAATCGGTCAGCATCTCCATCAAAAGCAAGTCCAAGGGATGCTTTTTCATAAACAACACGAGCCATAAGTTCTTCCATATGTGTAGATCCACAATTGGCATTGATATTAGTTCCATCAGGACTATTATGAATGGCAACCACATTTGCACCTAATTCCTTAAGTGTTTCCACTGAGGTATAGAAGGAAGCACCCTCTGCACAGTCAACAACAATCTTAATTCCATCAAGATGCATATCTACAGCCTTTAAGCAATGATTAACATATTCTTCTCTTGCATCTGTACGATATTTGATTTTACCAACACCAGACCCAATCGGACGAGGTAATTTTTCCAATCCATTATTAATAATTGCTTCTATTTCGTCTTCTATAGCATCAGGAAGCTTATATCCATCACCATTAAAGAACTTAATTCCGTTAAATTCAACAGAATTGTGCGAAGCAGAAATAACAACTCCTGCATCCACCTTGTATTTTCTGGTAAGGTACGCAACTGCGGGTGTTGGAACAACACCTACATACACTGCATTAGCGCCTACCGAACATATACCGGCCATCAAGGCATTTGCAAGCATATCTCCTGATATTCTGGTATCACATCCAACCATAATAGTGGGCTTGTGTGAATTAGTCTTTGTGAGCACATATGCTCCGGCCTGACCAAGCTGCATTGCAAGTTCAGGCGTAAGTTCTGTATTAGCAACACCTCTAACACCATCTGTACCAAATAATCTTCCCATTGTATTATCCTCCTTAAGGTTCAACAGAAATTACAGGAACCTGTTTATTATCCGTCAAATCATCATTACTATTATCAATACGGTATAAACTGACCTCCATGTATGTCATATCCACACCGCTAACACCTGTAGGGAATACAAAATTAACCAGCCCATCATTCGATCCCTCATAATATGCGGAACCGTCCTTAAGCTCTCCTCTGGGTAAAAGAGTCGACGCATCAATAGTACCTGTTATATTCATTCCCTCTGTAGCCGCAAGTACATCTGCAAGCCCGGTAACCTCTATTCGTTTGGTTCCTCCAATATCAACAAGATTAGCTGCATATCCTTCCGGAACATTAACTATGGAAATATTGGTTGTAGGAACATCTATCTGCGTAGTTTCAAGCTTACCAACGTAACAGGTAACATTAACTGTTCCGTCATAATCTTCTGCAGCCGTTCTTACACCACCGGGCAGATAATCATTAATATTAAGAGTAACTATTGTATCCGCATTAGCCCCGTCTAACGATACATCCTTCCCGGGAATTAAAATACTTGATAATTCCTTAAAGTTCCTGCCATCTCCGGCTACAAGTATTGATTCAGGTTCAACAATAACAACACCTGTTGCCATATACCCATCTGCAGGCGTACCTGAAACCAACGCACTAATAGGTATTTCTTTTGTTTCAAGGACTTCAACATTAACATGGACTTCAGAAATACTCATATTAATAGTATCAGTCTTAACTTCATCCTTATTTCCATCATACAGCTTAACCAAGCCATTAATAGAAATATCTGATTTCATTCCTTCTACATCAACTGCCACTGATGCGCTTTTAATTTTGGAAACAACTGATATAGGTCCGGAGACAGAAACCATATTTACAGAGCTGGTCATATCGCCTACCACGTAGCCTCTCTCTAAGTCACCCACTGTCTCTATATCAATAGGAATCTGTATTTTTTGCATATCCTCTATTTTAACCTTAAGATTCTTAGTCAAAGGGGATATAGATTCAATTCTGTCAGCATACTTGTTTGATTTAACAGCAATCGCAACCGTATCCATAAATGTAATATCCTTCATATCAGCAGTTGCCTTGATATAATCCCGACTCATTTTCTCTATAACAGATCTCTTTGCTGATACAACAACAGATATTGTGTCGCTGTTATCCAGTACCTCATAAGTTTTTCCCTGACCTTTAATTGCAACATCATTAATCACTTCAACCGGTATTCCTGTATATGTCCTGGTAATAACCGGATCATCAACATTTATAACTACCAGCCATAAAACAAAAGCAGCAAGAATAGAAATCAACTTTAAGGAGAAATTGTTAGTCAATTTCTTTCGCATCCTTCGACCTGCCTTTCCAGAAGAAAAATTTCTTTTCTTCTATTGTCTTGTTCTGTAATACTTCAAGCTTGCTCTTTAAGCTGTCCGCATCAATATTCCTGAATAATTCCCCGTTTATTGCCGCGGACACACGCCCCGTTTCCTCTGAAACAATAATAGTGAGCGAATCACAAACCTCTGAAATACCAACACCGGCACGATGTCTTGTTCCTAATTCCTTGCTAAGCTCCATATTGTCTGAAAGAGGCAAATAACAAGTTGCCGATACTATACGATTTCCTCGAATAATAACAGCACCATCATGTAATGGTGTATTATGTTCAAAAATATTGATCAGCAATTGACTTGAAACAACAGAATCAATTAAAATTCCCGTTTTCTCATAATCTATAAGCGAGTCATTATATTCAATTACAATAAGAGCACCTGTCTTGGCCTTACCCATTTCAAAGGAAGCCCTTACAATTTCGCTAATAGTTGCATCGCTAAACAATTCTCCTGCAATTCGTGTGTTATCGAACTGAAAAATCGATGCAATCATAGTTTTCTTTCCTATCTGTTCCAATGCTTTACGCAATTCCGGCTGAAAAACAATTAACAGTGCTGTAACAGCAATACCTGTAACGTTCTTAGCAATCCATAGAATTGTGGTCATATTAAAAACGGCTGCAGCAAGAATACAAATAACTATTACAAAAATTCCCTTCATCAATGACCAGGCTTTAGTATCTTTAAGCCATACTAAAAGCTTATAAAACATAATAGATATCAGAAAAATCTCAACTACATCTGTCTTAGTAATTGCGGGCATTGAAAACCAGTTAAAATATCTTTCAAAATAACCACGTATATTTTCAAAATTTTGTACCATATTCTACCCTTATATCCTAACTCTAATTAGGCACTCCCCATTACTGTTTAAACCATACCCGTCAAAACAAATTCAAATACGCTCGGCGTATTTGACCATAAGATGCTCGTTACGCTTTTGTGTGACACGTTCATCTTCACATCTTAGCAATTCACCGAAGGCTTAAAATCCAAAGGGGATTGTACCCCTCCTTAGTAAAGATTGTAACCCCACCTACGTGTTCCCCAAAGGAGTGGGAGATCCAATTCCGGTTATCTATTCTGGGGATTGATTCTCTTAACCTCTACCTGAGGTGCTTCGACAGACATTTTGGGAATAGCCTTTACATAATAATAATATTCATCATCTTCAAACTGAACATTTTCTGTTCGCGAATAATCCACATTAAAAATAAAAAATTGAATAATTAAAACTATCACAGCCGAGATGAGTATGCTGACAATTGCGCCTACTACTGATAAGTCTTCAATCTCAAGAGCAGAACAACCAATAAGAAGAATAATAATATTAATAACAGCACCTACCACCAGGGCAATCTTCCAGGAATAATCAATCGGAAGATTCTTAATCATAAATACAGCAACTACGACTACTGCAAATGTAATGGCAAATAAAAGCATTTCATCGCTGCCAAGCAAACCATCAATAATATATTTAAAGCTGGACAAAGCAGCCTCGGGGTCAGAAGAGGAAGCAGCAAGTGTATCTGAATTATTCTGTATGTACTCAAGCATATAATATACTATAACGCCACAACTTGCGGAAACGCATGACATAGGGGTACCTACAAATCCCAAAGTAAGTGGTACCACATACGGAATCTTCAGCATAAAACATATAGGTGTAAGAATTACGGCTGCTGCATCTTTAGGAGAAAATCTAAAATACAGCACAAACATAATTAAAAACACCATAGCAACTACAACCGCACATTCTATAGACAGCGCATACAAATGCAATACCACAAACAATGCAGCAAAAACAACAATCAGATTAGTCGGAAGGAAAGAGCACAGTAATGCTACTATAAGCACAATTGCACCATTATTGATTTTTGACATATAGCCTAACTTGCTATTAATCAATAGTAAAGCTACAAGCGTCATTACAAACTTAATTATCGGAGTAATAAACGCTTCAAATTTCGAATAAAATCCTACCAACTGTTCTTTTACAACTAACAAACCCGTCATCAGATGACCCTTCCTTTATTACAATACTTCCAGTTATACATCCCAATCATAAATGTTCTCAAGTTCATTGAGATTAGCAAGATACTTTTTAATATGCTTTTTAGCCCTGTTATACCTAAAAGCATATACAAATAATGAAATTAGCAAATAAATAACCAAAACAACAACATACTTGCTAACAAGGCCTTTTGCGAATTCCTGAATATCCATCTTATAGAAATCCGTTAAAAACTTCTCCAGGTCATATAAAATATACATAACTACGCCAATAGCGAACCCTACAGTGGCATATAATGCTGATTTAAGAACCTGAAAGCTGATATAGTCACCACGGAAATATTCCGTGATAACCATATCCTTTTTACCCTGCCTTTTTTCGTATGCAGCCATTTTGGTCATTAATTCAATACGTTCTTCGTCTAACATTACAACTTCCCCAAATCCTATCTATTATCAAGGAATCTCATTCTTGGGCCTTCCTTGCTGTCTTTTTTCTGAACTTGAGGAGCTTCCGGTCTTCTTGCGGCTCCATTCAAATCATTAAGTACCTGATTCTTGCAGGCTGCACAATAACGTCCTGTTGAAATCGATGTGCCACATACTTCACAACAAATACCTGTAGGTACTCCCTCAGAGAAAACAAGACGTTCCTCTTTTACCCACTGCTTAATCTGCTTTTCTGATACATTACATTCTTCAGCAACAGTAGAAACGCTGGTGTCCCTATTATTAGAAATATACTCTTTTACTTCCTGAAACTTCTTCTCTAAATCCTCTCTGCAGACCTGACATAATGGTGGTCCTGCAATATAGTTGAAAATCCTTCCACAATTTTTACAGTTACGTGCATTCATCCTGAATACCTCCTATGTTTTATTCCCCTATTGCAAGAACAATAAAATAAATGTTCTCTACTCCGGCATCCATCAAACATTCAGCCGCAGCATCAATAGTACTCCCCGTAGTGTATATATCGTCTACAATTATAACCGTATTTAATTTTACAACATCTGATGCTATTTTAAAAGCTTTTTTCAAATTATTTTGACGCAGCGTTGAATCTAAATCCTTTTGAACCTTCGTATCTTGAACTCTAATCAGATAATTGGTACATACAGGAACAGAAAATCTATCGCCTATTTTCCTTGCCAATATTTCTGCCTGGTTGTAACCGCGTTGTTTAAATCGATTCTTATGAAGCGGAATCGGTATAATTCCGTCAGGCTTAACTGCTTTTATCATATCGGCAAAATCAGTTGCCATACGTTCTCCGTAAAAATCACCATATTCCTGTCTTTTGCCATACTTAAACCTATATATGCTTTCCTTCAAAACTTCATCGTATACAAATAAAGCTCGACCATATATAAATTTGTGCTGTCTTTCAATACAATCATGACAAAACTCATTGTTCGTATTCCTAAGAGGTTTACCACACTTTAAGCAAAAAGGGTCGTTTACCTTTCTTAACTCATCAATACACTTATTACATATAAGCCCTCCGGGCTCGTCCACTATATCATCACATACAGGGCAACGCCTGGGAAACAACAGATTGCAGATATAATTACCTGCCGCTTTTATTTCTGATTTCATTAAACTCCTTAATCCTAACATCCAATCCTGTATACCTTTTATATTCATTGGAATTATCTATCATAGTATTTATCATATCCTCATCCCCCAGCAAAACAACACAGTCTCTTGCTCGCGTTACACCCGTATATAATAAATTCCTGTTAAATAACAGTCTTGGTCCATTTAGAATCGGAATAATAACAGCCGGATACTCCGTACCCTGTGCCTTATGAATAGTAACAGCGTATGCAAGTTCAAGCTCATCTAACTGCTCCGCATCATAGGCTACCGTTCTCATTCCATCATATTCCACAATGACTTTATCATTATATTCATCTATCTCTTTTATTATTCCGGTATCGCCGTTAAAAATTCCCTGCCCCTTATCTATAGGCACTCCGTACTTGCTTTTAATTTCCCATTCAAGCTGATAGTTATTTTTTATCTGCATTACCTTATCGCCCTCACGGAAAATCACATTCCTAAATTCCTTTTCTGTTTTATTGGGGCTTTCAGGATTTAAGTACTTCTGTAGCACAGGGTTTAATGCTTCCACACCAAGGTTCCCCTTTCGCATAGGTGTAAGCACCTGTATCTCATAGGGTTCTGCATTTACATATTTAGGAAGCTTTTCATTAACCAACTTAACAAGATTATTCAAAATCAAATCAACACTCATTCTCTTCAAAAAGAAAAAATCACGACTTTTATTATTCAAAGTCAAATGTTCACCTTCATTAATCTTATGAGCGTTAAGAATTATATCGCTTTCTCTTGCCTGCCTAAAAATTTTTTTAAGCCTTACAACATCAAAAGCTTCCGATGCAATCAGATCCTTTAACACAGTTCCCGGACCTACACTCGGCAACTGATTGATGTCTCCTACAAGTATAATTCTTGTGCCAACCGAAATAGCACGTAGCAGTGAACAAAACAGTGGCAAATCCACCATAGACATCTCATCAATAATCACCACATCAGTTTCTAAGGGATTATCTTCATTCATCTCGTAAAAAAAGCCTTTGTCTGATGACTCGGCAGAAGCTGTAAGATGAAGCATGCGCTGAATTGTTGAGGCTTCGCACCCCGTTGCTTCTGTCATCCTTTTTGCAGCTCTTCCGGTAGGTGCAGCAAGCAAGACATCCATTCTCTCAGTTTCAAAATATTTAATGATCATATTTATGATTGTAGTTTTTCCTGTACCCGGGCCACCGGTAATAATTGTAATTCCGTTGGAAATTGCCTTTATTACAGCTTCATGCTGAAGTTCATCTAATTCTATTCCTTCACCAACTGCGATTCTGTCTATTTTTGTTTCAACCAAATTCCTGTCGTCCTCAGTAACAACATTTAGATCAAACAGCATTCTGGCACAATTAAGCTCCATGTTATAGAAGTTTTTCGAATATACAATTGTATCTTCTTGATTTTTTATATACAGCTTCTGTTCCATAGCCAGATTCGTAGCCTGAATCCAAACAACATCCTCCGGAATACCCAAAAGATCAACAGCTCTTTGTATCAGTTCATCCTTCGGAAGATAGCAATGACCTTCACCGCAGGCGGCAGAAAGTACATACAGCAAGCCGCTTTTAATTCTAAAATCAGAATCCGGATTAATTCCGGCTTTTGCTGCAATCTCATCTGCCGTTTTAAATCCGATACCATTAATATCTTCTGCAAGAAGATATGGATTGTCTCTGATAACCCGATAAATATCGTCTGTATACTGATTATAAATTCTAATGGCGAGAGCATCAGAAATGCCATACTGCTGAAGAAAAATCATAGCCTTTCTAAGCTCCTGTTTTTCAACAGTCTGAACAGCAATTTCTCGCGCTTTCTTCATGCTTATACCTTTTACTTCACTAAGACGTTCAGGCTCTTCCTCTATTATCCTAAATGTATCATCACCAAAGGCATTTACAATTCTTGTTGCCAGTGCCTGTCCTACCCCTTTAATGGCTCCCGACCCCAAATATCTGATAATAGACAATCTATCCTCGGGAGCCTTCACTTCGTAGCTTGATACCTTAAACTGCTGTCCATAAACTGCATGTTCAATATACTCCCCTGTGAGCTCTACATTTTCTCCTTCATCCGCATAACGAAAGAAGCCGACACAGGTAATATCTTCCGTGTCGGACACTAAATTAAGTACAGTATATGCATTTTCGTCATTTCTATATATGATGTGTTCTATATATCCTCGAATTGTTTCCATAAGAAAAAATATGTGTCTCCAATACTTATGTAAGATAATAAATCATTCAATACCTGTAGGATCAATGTTACGTTTCATCTGCTCATAGAGCATCTGTGCAAGTCCGTTGCTCTGTTGCTCAGAGGCGCTCTTAGCATACTCACTCGTTAAAGAATCCTCATAATAATCCATCATTGTCTGAGTAGCAGCATCACTTGACTCAGAGGATGGCACCATTGCAGATTTCATATTTTTAAAAACCTGTTCTATAAAGTATGCTTCAAATTCCTTGCACACTCCCATTAATTCCTCATCCGAAGCATTAGATAAGTCAGAATTCAATGACTTTTCAATACCACTTGATTTGGAACTTGCAGTATTAGTAACATTATTAAGGTATGTTGAACTAATAGAATTAATATCCATACCAATCTACTCCTTATCAATAAATTCAAAAACTATCGCCTTAATTCATTAGCCTCCTGCATCATTGTATCGGCAGCCTGAACAGCCTTAGAATTCATTTCATAAGCACGCTGTGCGATAATAAGATTAACCATTTCGTCTGCCACCTGAACATTTGACGCTTCCAAATATCCCTGCCTCAATGAACTTTTTGTAAGATTAGCATTGGTAGCCTCATTAAGCGGTTCACCTGACGCAGCAGTTACAGAATATAAAGCATCGCCCTCTTTTGTAAGTCCCGATGGATTCTGAAACTGGAACAAACCAATTTTCATACCGGCAATCTTTTGAAGATTGTTATTTGCATCCGGATACCATAACTGACCATCTGCATCCACCTGAATCTTACTGACAACATAGGTGTCAGGAACTTCTATCTGCTTACCCTGAGCATTTAAAACCGGCAAACCATCTGAAGTCGAAAGAACGAGATTGTCATCAGCTCCCATTCCGAAAACGAAATTACCATTTCTTGTATAATATGTTTCACCATCTTCACCGAGAACCGAGAAAAATCCATCACCGTTAATAGCAAAAGCCGTGGTACTTTCAGAAGCAATCAACTCTCCCTGTGTAAACTGTGATGTAATGGCAGCATTCCTAACACCAAGACCCACCTGAGCCCCAACGGGTTTATTAGCACCATTGGCAGTTGTAGTTTTGGTCTGTAAATTCTGATATAAAAGAGACTTAAACTCATTAGTCTCGGTCTTATAACCTGTGGTATTTACATTAGCAAGGTTATTTGCAATTGTGTCTACGTTTGTCTGTTGCGCAATCATTCCCGATGCTGCTGTCCATAACGTCCTTACCATAAGTCATCTCTCCTTATAATTTTCCTACATTATTTACTGTAGTATCCAATGTTTCATCATAAGCCTGAATAATCTTCTGATTCGATTCATAGGCACGAGTATAGGCAATAAGATTAACCATTTCCTGAACAACAGACACATTAGAAGTTTCAAGGTACCCCGAATATATTGCTGCATCAGTTTCCTGTTCAGTGGCGCCATCTACTGTCTGGAAATAAGTCTCTCCATATTTTTCAAGATAATCATAATCCTCAAAGTCAGTAATCTGAATCTGTGCCAGAGGCTGACCATTATCGTTCGTTCTAATAACACCCGACCTGTCTATAGAATAAACCTCCATAGGATCAAGAACTATATGCTCTCCATTAACATCAAGAACATAATCACCATTTTTATTAACAAGTTCACCATCAACATTAAGTATGAAATTACCGTCTCTTGAATACTTTACAGAAGTATCTCCATCTTCACCTTTTGCCTTAAACTCAATATTGAAGAAACCATTTCCTGACAGAGCAAGGTCAAAGGTATTTCCGGTTTCCTGAAATGAGCCCTGAGAATAATCAGTATAATTCTCTCCGATTTTCACACCGAGATTCATAATTCCAAGTCTTTTTGCATTGCCGGGTTCGGAGGTATCTTTGATTTTGTATGCCAACACATCCTTAAAAGCCTGTGCTGTTGTACCCTCTTTTTTATATCCGGTAGTAGCTGAATTAGCAAGGTTGTTAGACATAGTGTCAACCCTGTTCTGTTCATTAACCATTCCGTTACTTGCCACATATAAACCCTTAAGCATATTAACTCACTCTCCTAATTAATCAAGATCCTCATAGCCTGAAATAAGCTCAACATATCTACCGGTTCCGATTGCAACTGCTGTCATTGGATCATCTGCAGTTACTGTATTAATACCTGTTTTGTATGCAATCAAATCTTCAAGGCCACGAAGCAAGCTTCCTCCACCGGTAAGCACGATACCCCTGTCTGCTATATCGGCAGCAAGTTCAGGTGGTGTTCTCTCAAGTACACTGTGAATTGCTTCTACAATCTGTGCAGTAGGCTCACGCAACGCTTCCTCTGTTTCCTCGGAAGACACCTTGACTGTTCTCGGAAGACCGGTAACCAGATTACGTCCTCTGACTTCAAGATAATCAATCTCGGGACGCTTAAATGCAGTACCGATTTTGATTTTGAGTTCCTCAGCAGTTCTCTCGCCAATAAGAAGGTTATGCTTCTTTCTCATATATCTGACGATTGCTTCGTCAAAATCATCACCAGCCACTTTAACGGAAGTACTGACAACAATTCCGTTAAGAGAGATTACCGCAATATCCGATGTACCTCCACCTATATCAACAATCATATTTCCGCAAGGCTTACTGATATCAATTCCAGCACCGATTGCAGCTGCAATTGGTTCCTCGATAATTTTTACAGCTCTTGCCCCGGCATTAATAGTTGCGTCCTCTACGGCCTTTTTCTCAACCTCTGTAACGCCACTGGGTACACATACACTAATTCTTGGCTTTCTGAAGGTTTTCTTGCCTATGGCCTTTTTAATAAAGTATTTAAGCATTTTCTCAGTAACGGTATAATCGGAAATAACCCCCTGTCTTAAAGGTCTTACCGCAACAATATTTCCCGCTGTTCTTCCGAGCATAAGTCTGGCCTCTTCACCTATAGCTTTAATCTTATTAGTATCACGATCAAAGGCAACAACTGAGGGTTCCTTTAAAACTACACCTTTACCATGTATATAAACAAGAATACTTGCTGTTCCCAAATCAATTCCTATATCTGTATAAACCATAAAATACCCCTTTCACAAACAGGACTATAACCTATTTTTACGCATATGTAATCAGTATACTCCATATGAAGAACTTTTCAAAGAAAAAAATATTCTACGGTTATAAAAAAAGAAGCACAACAACGAACCCACGTTTCGTCACCATGCCTCCTTGCACTAACAACTCCATTACTGAATAATATATCGGACCATACAAGAAAATATTTAGCTTTTTATGTAAAGATTTCATATTGTTGTAGAGTGAAATTATAAATTCCACTTCTACTTTGTCCTTGCCGATTCAATCGTAGAGAATAGGATCATTCCATTTAACAACATGTCCTGCTCCATGAGAACAGTATACAGAATCAACAGGATTGTCCAAATCCTCTTCAGGATTATAACCGTAATTAGAAATAACTTCTTCTTCGTTATGACAATAATCATAATATGTATTAACAATATCCAGATAGCCGCATCCCTTGGTATAGGATAAAAGCTCTATATAATAATCTCCCAATGTCGCAACAGGTATACTACCGGACAGGGTAATTCTGTCCGTATTTGATTCCGTAATTTCATAAGTAGCAAAACGAGCCTCCATATCTGATATTGCGCGTCCGACACAGTCCTTGGGAATGACAAGTCTGTACTCATAAAATGGCTCCAGCAAACGGCAATTGGCATTCATAAGTCCCTGTCGAATTGCCCTATAGGTTGCTTGTCTAAAATCCCCACCTTCTGTATGTTTAAGATGAGCCTTACCACCAACAAGAATGACTTTAATATCCGTAATAACGCTACCTGTTAACACTCCGGGATGCGGTCTCTCATAAACATGAGTTTTAATAAGATGCTGCCAGTTTCTGTCAAGTTCATCTTCACTTACTTCGCTTGCAAAATCAATTCCCATGCTCCGTTGTGTCGGTTCAAGCCTGATTTTTACATGAGCAAAATGTTTAAGCGGTTCATAATGTCCTGTTCCTACAGCAGGCTTATCGATGGTTTCCTTATACTCAATCTTGCAGTTATCAAAATCAACTTGTATTCCATAAGTGTCCAATATTAAGTCCTTAATAACATCCCGCTGAACGCTTCCCTGAAGAGCAATTCTAATAGTCTTTTGTTTATTGTCATATTTAAGATTAAGTTCAGGAACCTCATCCTCCAGCCTTTTTAATATTTTCATCATTTCATCAGGTGTTATCGAAGAAGGATATTGAACCTCATAGGTTACTGCCGAAGCACAGGCTTTTTCCAATTCAACATCACTAAGGCCGCTAAGTGCACAAACATCTCCCCTGTCAACAATTTGAGATGACGTATATTTAGTACCGTTATAAATCCTGATTTCGTTTATTTTGTTTTGCAAAACATATTCCTTGCTTTTTACTGTTCCGCTTAATACCCTGGCATGAACAAGACGATTGTTTTTATCGTCGTAGGTGATTTTAAAAGGACGAATAACGGCACCGGATTCTGTTGTTAAATCAGCATTGGTTTCACATTGGACAAATTCTTCCAAATTCAAAAGGAAGGAAAGGAGCTCCTCTATTCCATCATTAAGTGCCGCAGCCCCGCTAAATACCGGGAAAAATAATTCATTAGAAAATGCAGTAATTATATCTTGATTTGTAAGCTTCCCAAGTTCAAGGTATTTATTTAAAAGTTCCTCATCGCAGGCGGCTATTTCCTCATATAAATCTTCCTTCGTCTTTGAGCAATCGGCGAAATTGTCCTTAAAATGGGACTGTATTTCTTGTAAAAGAGCTTGGTAATCATATCCTTCAAGGTCTGATTTATTAAAAAACACAATGGTTGGTATGTGATTTTCTCTTAAAAGTCTCCATATACGTTCACAACCGGCGTTAATTCCCCCGAGTCCGCCTACAATAAGCAGTGCCACATCTATCACACCAACACATCTTAAGCTATCTGAAAAAAAATCAATATGTCCCGGTGTATCAACAAATATCAACTGTGTATCCTTCTCCTTAGACACGCACCTGGCATACTCGGAAAAGATAGTTATTCCCCGTCGTTTTTCTATTATATTATTATCAAGAAATGTAGTTTTCTTCTCTATGGAACCCATGCTTCTAATCGAACCGGATTTGTACAGCAGTGCTTCTGTAAGTGTTGTTTTGCCGGCATCTACATGAGCAAACATTCCTACGGTAATCGTCTTCATAATTATGTCCTTTTTATCGTACCTTTTATTCTGTTACGTCAGCAAATTCATAGGGGATAACCTGTTTTAAATCCTCGGGATTTATTTCAACCTGATAGCCTATTTTACCTCCGCTAAAAATCACAGTTGGAAAATCTTTTGCCGTGATATGAAATACCGTTTTAAACAATTTCTTCATACCAATAGGCGAGCAACCACCATGTACATAGCCTGTAAGAGGAAGAAGATCCTTTGATTTTAACATTTCAATGGATTTTTCCCCAACACATTTTGCAGCCTTCTTCAAGTCTAATTCGCAATTAACAGGAATAACAAAAACATAATTTTTCTTTGATGCACCTACTGTAACCAATGTCTTAAATACTTTGTCAGGCTCCAGTCCAAGTGACTTTGCAACCTCATCGCCACTCAATGCAGAATCGCACTCATAGGTATACTCACGATAATTAATCTTTTTCTGTTCCAGCACACGCATAACATTGGTTTTTTCAACTTTTTTAGCCATTATCTACTACTCTCCAATCTATATTGTTTCGTATTAAGGATATAATCCATAAAGCCCTCTAGTCCTTCAACAATATCATCATAGGTTTTTTCAAAATCACCGGTATACCAAGGATCCGAAATGGAATCTCCGTGACGTTGGGGCGTTTCAGAAAAATCTAAAAGAAGCTTGATTTTATCTTCTGTATCAGGTCCGGTAATTCTTATAGTATTTCGAATATTCATAGAATCGGCACAAAGAATATAATCATATTCAGAATACTCATGTCGCTTAACCTGCTCAGCACGTTTACATGTAAAATCCGTATACACCGTTTTCCCAATTCCTCTTTTTATTAATTCATTCCGAGCCGGCGGGTAAAGAGGATTCCCAACCTTACCCCATATTTCCTCAGTAGAAGTAGCCCTGGACTCAACGTAAAACATATCCTTAAGCCCCCGTTTTTCTATCATATCCTTAAATATATATTCCGCCATCGGCGAACGACAGATGTTGCCGTGGCATATGAATAAAACCTTTATCATGCTTAATTTCCTTGTCTTTCCTTGTATTTTCGCCATTTCTTAAATATGCTATCTTGGCATATAATTGCATAAAATGGCATAGTTTTGTGGGCAAAAGGTGTAAATTAAGGTGTAAAAATATTGAATTTACACCTCGGTATTTATTGACGTATTTTTCAAACTGCTTTTTCTTTTATCGCTTTATTCAACCTTGCAACTTCGGCTTTTGCATCTTCAAAATTCACATGCGTATATGTATTAAGTGTTACTCCAATATCAGCATGTCCCATAAGATACTGTAATGTCTTGGGATTCATCCCGGACTTTGCCATATTAGAACAATATGTATGTCTGCACACATGTGGTGTTATCTTAGGAAGCTGAACCTTGTAGATTATCCATAATTCTACAAAGATTTATTCCGGTTTCTTATAAATTAATTGCTGGAAACATAGCTATCCCCTCTTCCTTTTCTGTCTTAACAATTTATTGCTCTTTTCGTATCCGCTTAAATATTTCATACTGCCGTTTCAACTCTGCCTCTTCATCAACAATCATATTTTTTGCTTCTAATATTCGTTCAATTGCTTGAGCAGGATCCATCGTATGATACGGCAAAAATAAGCCTCGTAATTCTTTTGGTTTTACTATTTTATATACTTGTGTAGAAGACATTTCATAAGTAGATGCAAAATATCTATAAATATAACCAATCCAATATATTTCATTTCGAGTATATTTAACCGATCCATAGTTTGAGATTCCATACTCTTCGTTAATTAGTTCCAAAACTTGCATAAGAGTAATCCATCCTTTGAGATTTTCTTCATGCATCTATACCTCTTTATTCCAAAATTTCGTCAATATATCTTCCTTGACCTCTATATTGTCTTTTGGCCAGTTTCACCTTATCATCACCTAGCTTAGACTCTTCTAATCTTATATTCTTATAGTATTCCCTTTCGTTACCAGAAATATAACAACGCTCAATAATTTTTATCTGCGAAGCGGTCTTTTCACTAATAAAGATATACTGCATTCCAAGATTTGTTGCTGCCAAGCAATGTTTACACTGCTCATCTGTAAGCTCCCCTGCAATAAATGAATTAATAATCTGGAACATACGATTATCTGCAATTGGAGCAATTATGTAATCACAATCCCTTGATTCCTTCACAAGCGCCTGAATTTTTGGATGATTTTTATATTCATCAAGCGTTCCTCTGTAATATGCGATTGTCATCATCCATTCTTGGTCAACCTCATATCTTTTGCATTTCAAATTCTTATCATCAAAACTTAAATAATAAATAGATGAATTATCAAATCCTGAAACAAACGATATAGCTTGTTCATAACTTTCACCAGTATAAAATGCTTGACCGAAATCATTGTTGTTTCTGCCATGGTGAACATCAATATCCCCATCTATTACGCTTTTTGCTCCATGAAACAACAATTTTTTATCAATTCCCAAATCGTCTCTGAAGAGCATTTCTTTTAATTTATTAATCTTC
>JAZQOI010000038.1:0-46221 GCA_045627745.1 Lachnospiraceae bacterium
CCATTTTTTGCAGAAAAATGAGCGGATTTTGAATGTTTTGAGGATTTCGAGAGCTCGTAGAGCGGAGAAATCCGGTATCGTTGGGGGCAAAATACCTTTTGACCCCAACATCATTATATAGACTTTATAATATTATGAAGAGGAGATTTATCATGGCTAATGAGAATGTAAAGGATGCACTTAATTCAGAAGAGAAGGAAGTTGTTTCCAGAAATTTTATTCAGAACGAAATAGATAAGGACTTGGAGCAGGGGCATTACACCTGTGTGCATACACGTTTTCCACCGGAACCTAATGGTTACCTTCATATCGGACATGCCAAATCAATTATTCTTAATTCCGGTCTTGCCAAGGAATACGGCGGTAAGTTTAATCTTAGATTTGATGATACCAACCCTACAAAGGAAAAGACAGAGTTTGTTGAATCCATAAAGGCTGATGTGGAATGGCTTGGGGCTGATTGGGAGGACAGACTATTCTTTGCATCTGATTATTTTGATAAGATGTATGAGGCTGCCGTTAAGCTGATTAAGAAGGGTAAGGCATTTGTGTGTGACCTGTCGGCAGATGAGATTAAGGAATATCGTGGTAATTTTGAAACTCCCGGAAAGAACAGTCCCTATAGAGACAGAGGCATTGAAGAAAACCTTGAGCTTTTTGAAAACATGAAGAATGGTTGTTACAAGGATGGAGAGAAGGTTCTTCGTGCCAAGATTGATATGGCTTCGCCTAATATCAATATGCGTGATCCCGTTATTTACAGAGTTGCTCATATGACACATCATAATACAGGGGATAAATGGTGTATTTATCCTATGTATGATTTTGCTCACCCTATTGAGGATGCAATAGAGGGAATAACACATTCTATCTGTACTCTTGAATTTGAGGATCACAGACCTTTGTATGACTGGGTTGTTCATGAGCTTGACTATGAGTATCCACCACGTCAGATAGAGTTTGCCAAGCTGTACCTTACTAACGTTGTAACAGGTAAGCGTTATATTAAGAAGCTTGTAGAGGATAATATAGTTGATGGTTGGGACGATCCAAGACTGGTATCTATTGCTGCCTTAAGACGTCGTGGATTTACACCTGAATCAATACGTATGTTTGTTGAACTCTGTGGAATCAGCAAGAGTAATTCATCGGTTGATTATGCTATGCTTGAGTATTGTATCAGAGAGGATTTGAAGTGTAAGCGTTCTAGAATGATGGCTGTTCTTGATCCTATCAAGCTGATTATAGATAATTATCCTGAGGATAAAAGTGAGACCTTTGAGGTTAAGAATAATCTTGAGAATGAGGCGCTTGGCAGCCGTATGGTTACCTTTAGCCGTGAGCTTTATATTGATCGTGATGATTTTATGATTGAACCTCCTAAGAAATATTTCCGTTTGTTCCCGGGGAATGAAGTTCGTTTGATGAATGCTTATTTTGTAAAATGTGATAGCTTCGAAACAGACGAGAACGGAAAGGTTACTGTTGTTCATTGTACCTATGACCCGGATACAAGAAACGGAGAATGTTCTACAAGAAAAGTCAAAGGCACAATTCACTGGGTTGATGCTAAGACTGCTGTTAAAGCAGAGTGCAGATTATATGAAAATCTTATTGATGAAGAGAAGGGCGTATATAACGAGGATGGTTCATTGAATCTGAATCCTAATTCACGTACTATTCTTAAGGATTGCTATATTGAGAGCAATATTTGCGGAGCTAAGGCTTATGATAGCTTTCAGTTTGTGCGCCAAGGCTATTTCTGTGTTGATTCTAAGGATTCTACAGAGGATGCATTGGTATTTAACAGAATTGTATCACTTAAGAGCTCCTTTAAATTACCTACAAATTAATTGATTTTTACTGATGTATTAATTATTGACTGTTTTCTTTGGGAGAATATGAATGGGGCACATATTATCTGGTCTTAGTAAGTTTGGTCTTGGAAAGCTTGAAAATCTTGAACTTTATGATGAAGAGAAAAAGAAGAAAAAGGAACCTGAGAAGGTACAGGAAATCATAGTAATTGAGAAACCGGAGAAGGATTATTTATTTGATAAGAGCTATGTATGCCCTGTTTGCAGTGAGAATTTCAAGGTTCCTACACTTAAAGCCGGACGAGGAAGGGTTATAGGAATTGATAAGGATTTAAGACCTCGGTATGAGGGAATTGATCCTATTAAATATGATGTTATATTATGTCCAAGATGCGGTTATGCTGCCCTAGGCAGATATTTTATGAATATTACCCCACCTCAGATTAAGCTTATTAAGAAGGAAATAAGCCGTAATTTTAATCCCATAGCTTCGTTACATGAATATAGCTATGATGATGCTTTTGTTAGATACCAGCTTGCTCTTGGAAGTGCGGTGGTTAAGCTGGGGGCTACAAGTGAGAAGGCTTATATTTGTCTTAGAATGGCGTGGTTGGTTCGGGGTAAGCAGGAGCAGCTTGATAAGAATGCTTCGAACTATGATGAAGAATATAACAGATGTGTTGAAGATGAAGAGGAATTACTTAAAAGCGCTATGGAGGGATTCCTTGAGGCTCGTTTGACAGAAGCGTTTCCTATATGTGGAATGGATGAGCATACACTGGATATTATTATCGCTGCGATTGCTTTAAGATTTAAGGATTATGATTTGGCGGTTAATTTGTTGAGTCAAATAATTACTTCTAAAAACGTTAATCTACGTCTTAAGGATCGGGCAATAGAAATGAAGAATGAAGTTATTGAATTACGAAAACAGGCAGATATGTAGAAGAAAAAAGAGGACTAAATTGCTAGTCCTCTTTTCCCTTCATAAACTATAATCCCTCTAATCTAATAGAATAGAAGATGCGTAATTACCGGTCAGATACTGAACAGTAACTATGTATTATTCCTGTTTGTCATCTGAAGCATCGGCTTCCTCTGAATCTTCTTCAGTGGTGAATTCTTCGAATTCGAACTCCTCGGTATCAGGATCCTTGTCTTTAATAAGCCCTACACCTTCTGCAATATTCTGAGCCTTTTCTTTAAGCTCCATAGCAGCCTCGTCAAGCTTCTGCATAATGGTTTCTTTGGCATCTTTTACTGCGGATGCTGTTTCGTTTGTGTTTAATGAGACGTATTCCCTGGATAACCTCTTCTTTTCAAAGAACTCTTCTGAATCTTCATCGCTGTTTAAACATTCGCTCTCATCCTTTGTAAGAAAATAATATACTGCAGCGAATATGCCGGCGATTACAGCCAGATAACCGAAAAACTTAATAAGCTTTTTCATTTTAACTTACTCCTTTCAATAGTTCTGTTTATATTTTATAACGAAACAGTGACTTTGAAAAGATATTGAGAAAAATTTTGCATAAATATATGAAATATTGGTTAAATGTATGTGAAACTATTTGCAAGAGTGGGACGCATCATTTAAAATGTATACTTGTTGACATAGATTTTGTAAATTTTAGAGGCTTTCATGATAGAAAATAATTACTATAAAAAGAGAATTATAATGTGGATTATGATTTTTGTATTGCTTGTTGCCGGTACGATTTCAGGCTGCGGCAAGAATACAGAGATTGTTCTGACTACTGATTTTGACAGAGACGAGGTGTTCAGAATAGAACAGTCCTCATGCTATGTGCCGGAAATAATGGTATATTTGGTGAATTGTGAGAATCAGTATGATGAGATTTTTGGTTCTAAGATATGGCAGGTGCCTATTGAGGGTGTTACCATGGAGAGCAAGTATAAGGATACTATTCTTGCCAGAATTGCTCAGATAAAAGTCATGAATTTACTGGCGGCTGACAGAGGTGTAGAACTGACGGATGATGATATTTTACGAGTTAAGGCAGCAGCCAGAGATTACTATGCTTCTCTTAACGAGGATGAGATAGAATTAATGGATGTTGACGAGGATTTAATATACGACCTGTATTATGAATTTGCTCTTGCAGATAAGGTTTATCATGAAATAACCGATGCCGTGGAGCCGGAGATTAGTGATGATGAGGCAAGAATAATTACTGTTAGAGAAATTCTTATCAAGACCTATAAAACTGTTAATAACTCGACGGTTTCCTATAACGAGGCAGAGAGACAGTCAGCCTACAACAGAATATATAACATAAAGAAAAGACTGGATGAGGGCGAGGATTTTGATATTATTGCTGAAGGTAACGAGAATGAGGACAGCCAGATAGAGTACAGCTTTGGCAGGGGGGTTATGCCTGAAAACTATGAGAAGGTAACATTTGATTTGCCTGTAGGTGAGATTAGCGATATTATCGAGACTGAATATGGATATCATATTATTAAGTCCATGAGCACCTATGATTTGGAGGAAACTGACAGAAATAAAGAGGTTATTCTTCGCAAACGTAAGCAGGAGGCCTTTAATGAAATATATGATAATTATGTAATGACCCTTAATTCCAATCTGAATGGAGATTTGTGGGATGAAATTGGTTATACTAAGACTGATGAGATTACAACTACCAATTTTTTCAGCATATATGATGATTATTTTGTAACAATTACAGCTCAATAGTTAAGTATAGTTAATTGTTAGCACTCAACATGAATGAGTGCTAATTTTTCCTTGACATTTGCCCCGTTAGGATATAAACTTATTGTCATTGGGAGTAGATTAGGATTTTGTATGAGTGACAAAGATAAGAAGATTACATTTAAAATTGCGATAGTTACACTAATCTTTATGATTGGGGCAGTTATTTCGTTATTAATCCTTTTTACTGATGATTCAGTTGCCAGATTTATGATTGGGGATAAATACGGATATATTGTGTCTACTGTGGAAGATATGCAATGTAAGAGCCATGGTAAGAGATTTGAATACAAGATTTATTGTCAATCAAATGATGGTGGAGACTGGTATTATGTAGATCGCAGTACATATATGTCTCTTGATAAAGGATCTGTCTTTGAATTATACAATTACAAGCACTGTTTCGCTCCTAATGTTGACGACCTTATCAGTGTGGTCGCAAATAAGCTTCATGTTTATTGTACACATGCACTAACACTGTGCGTGGGCTTTGGAATACTGGGACTGGCGGGATTGTTGGTAGAGTATTTTATCTGCAGAAGAAGGCTTAGTAATTGAATGTGTCATTCATAAGTGATGTGCATTCCCGGGACCATTAAGCTCAGATGTATGAATATGAAGTTGAATATTTATAAGAAAGAAGGAATTAAAATGGCAACAAAAAAAGGTAGTTTATCAATTAACAGCGACAATATTTTTCCTATTATCAAGAAATGGCTTTATTCAGATCATGATATTTTCTTTAGAGAGCTTATTTCCAATGGTTGCGATGCAATTACCAAGCTTAAGAAGCTTGATATGATGGGAGAATATTCATTTCCTGATGATTTTGAGAACAAAATCACAGTAATTGTTAATCCGGAAGAGAAGACACTTGTATTTAAGGATACAGGTCTTGGAATGGATGCAACTGAGGTAGAAGAATATATTACGCAGATAGCTTTTTCAGGGGCTACTGATTTTATAGAAAAATATAAGGATAAGACAAATGATGACCAGATTATAGGTCATTTCGGACTGGGCTTCTATTCTGCCTTTATGGTGGCGGATGAAGTACATATTGATACTCTTTCATATAAGAAGGATGCTGTAGCTGTTCATTGGGAATGTGACGGCGGAACAGAATATACAATGGAGGATGGAGATAAGACAGAGGTAGGAACTACAATTACATTATTCCTTAATGAGGATTGCCTTGAATTCTGCAATGAGTACAGAGCAAGAGAAATAATCAAGAAATACTGTTCATTTATGCCTACTGAGATTTATCTTGAGAAGGCCAATGCTGAGCCGGAATATGAGACTATTGAGATTGGTGAGAAGACAGATAAGGATACAGTTATAGAAACTATCCATGAGGATGCAAAATATGAAGAAAAAGAAAACGAGGACGGAAGCAAGGAGACTGTTGAAGTAACTCCTGCCAAGGATAAGCTTAAGATTTTAAAGCGTCCTGTTGCTCTTAATGATACTAATCCATTGTGGGGTAAGCATCCTAATGATTGTACCAAGGAAGAATATCTTGACTTTTATCGGAAGGTATTTATGGATTATAAGGAGCCTCTGTTCTGGATTCATCTCAACATGGATTATCCATTTAACCTTAAGGGTATTTTGTATTTCCCTAAGATTAATATGGAATATGAGTCTATTGAGGGTACTATTAAGCTGTATAACAATCAGGTATTTATTGCAGAGAATATTAAGGAGGTTATTCCGGAATTCCTTATGCTTCTTAAGGGTGTAATTGATTGTCCCGATCTTCCGCTTAATGTATCCAGATCGGCCCTTCAGAATGATGGATTTGTTAAGAAAATATCTGATTATATCTCTAAGAAAGTGGCTGATAAGCTTGCCGGAATGTGTAAGACTGAGAAGGAAGAATACGAGAAATACTGGGATGACATTAGCCCGTTTATTAAGTTTGGCTGCCTTAAGGATGATAAGTTCTGTGAGAAGATGAATGATTATATTCTCTTTAAGAATCTTGAGGGTAAATATCT
Source organism: Lachnospiraceae bacterium (assembly GCA_045627745.1). Taxonomy (GTDB): domain Bacteria; phylum Bacillota; class Clostridia; order Lachnospirales; family Lachnospiraceae; genus UBA2868. The sequence continues at coordinate 6,558 of JAZQOI010000038.1, forward strand.
GACATTACCTGAATGTCTGGAGCTTAAGACCTCTGATAAGACTGAGGCTGTAGATGAGAACGGAGAGACTGTTGAGGCTGAGGTAGTAGACGATAATTCTTCTAATGATGAGGAGGCTCAGGATAAGGAGCCTAGAAAGATTATCTATTATGTTACTGATGAGCAGCAGCAGAGTCAGTATATTAATATGTTTAAGAGTCAAGGTATGGATGCTGTTATTCTTACACATAATATCGACCAGCCTTTTGTATCACAACTGGAGAGTAAGAATGAGGATGTTAAGTTCATGCGTATTGATGCTGACCTTACAGAGTCCTTCAAGGATGAAGCCTCAGAGGAGGACAAGAAGAAGCTTGAAGAACAGTCTACAATAATTGCCGGTATTTTCAAGGATAAGCTTAATAAGGATAAGTTAGAGATTAAGGTAGAAAAGCTAAAGGATGATAAGGTTTCTTCTGTACTTACTATATCTGAAGAGAGCCGTAGAATGCAGGATATGATGAAAATGTATTCTATGTCCGGAATGGATATGGGAATGTTTGGTGACGAAGGGGAGACTCTTGTGCTTAATGCCAATAACAAGCTTGTTAGCTTCTTGATTGATAATAAGGATAATGATAAGGCGCCTATTGTGTGTGAACAGCTTTATGATCTTGCCAAGCTGTCCAATAAGCCTTTATCATCAGAAGAGATGACAAAGTTTGTTGCAAGAAGTAATGAAATTATGATGCTTATGTTCCAATAATAGACAATTAATTGAGGAGAGCGTAGCTGTGGATTCGATTTATATTGTAATGCCTGCGTATAATGAAGAAGATAATATTGAGTCGGTGATAAAGGACTGGTATCCGATTCTTGAAGGTAAGAGTGATAAGTCAAGGCTTGTAATAGCTGACAGCGGAAGTACAGATAGAACTCATGAGATTCTTATGGGACTTAAAGCTTCCTATCCACAGCTTGAGGTTCTCTCAGATACAGGTAAGTATCATGGACCTAAGCTGTGTGCTCTCTACGATTATGCTATTAAGAATGGTGCAGATTACATTTTTCAGACAGACTCTGACGGACAGACTAATCCATTGGAGTTTGATGAATTTTGGAATGACAGAGCTTCTTTTGACGGGATTTTTGGAAATAGAACAGTTCGTGGCGATGGTCAGTCCAGAGCTTTTGTGGAAAAGGTTGTATGCATTCTGGTAAAAATGATATTTGGCGTTAAGGTACCGGATGCTAATGCCCCTTTTAGATTAATGAAAGCGTCAAGTGTAGAAAAATATCTGTATAAGATAGATAAGGACTTTAATCTTCCTAACATTATGATGACAGTATATTTTGTATATTATAAGGAGAGGACTGAATTTAAGATTATTTCCTTCAAACCTCGTCAGGCAGGTACTAATTCAATAAACATTCCTAAAATAATTAAAATTGGTTGGAAAGCCCTATCGGATTTTTCAAAGCTTAAAAAGGATATGTAGATTTATTTGAAATGTCTTGAATAGTAAGGAATTATAAGAATGCGGTTTTAATTGTTGTCGGTTCGGGAATGAACAGCAACATTAAGGAGAGTAGTAGCGGTGATTGTACAGGATATGGATTATGATTATGATAGAGCGGTCTATGATGGCATCATGGATCGCCTTAATAATTTAACAAGATTTGGCAATGCTCCCGGCATTGAAATATCAGCTAATATGTTGAAGGAGCTTGGAAATCCCTGCGTTGATGTAAAATACATTCATGTTGCAGGAACTAATGGCAAGGGGTCGGTCTGTGCTTTCCTTACATCTATGCTTATGGGACTTGGCTATAGAGTGGGAACCTTTACATCACCTCATCTTATTGATTTCGAAGAAAGAATAACAGTAAATAATGAAAAGGTATCCAAAAAAGAAGTGATTGACTATGTCAGTCAGATAGAAAAGCATGATTATAAACTACCTTTGACATATTTTGATTACTGTCTCGGAATAGCAATGCTTCATTTTAAAAAGGCAGAATGTGATTTCCTGGTAATAGAGACAGGACTGGGCGGAAGGCTTGATTCTACTAACGCTTTGGGTACTCCGGTAGCTTCGGTTATTACTAAAATTGGCTTTGACCACATGAGTCTGTTAGGGGATACTTTGGCAAAAATCGCTAAAGAAAAGGCAGGAATTATTAAAAAGGACAGTCTTGTAGTATGTGAAAACCAGGAAGAGGAAGCTCTTGATGTATTAATTGACACTTTTGAGAAGATTAATGGGTGTAAATATGATGCCGTAATTTCTCAAAATGGTTTACATAATGATAAAAAATGTGAATTGTACGTGATAAATGAAAAAAATATTGAAGCTATTTCTGCACGTAATATTACTATGTTGGGTGTGCATCAATGGGAAAATGGGGCTGCAGCCTTTGCTACAATAGAATTGCTTATAAATAGAGGTATTATTGATGGGGATACAATGACTAAGGATGAACTGCTTGGATGTATTGAGACTACCACATGGCCCGGCAGAATGGAAATTCTTAAGGAAAAGCCCTTTATCATGGTGGATGGAGCCCATAATGGTCACGGAGTTAATGCTTTGAAAAACAGTCTTATTAGTTTATATCCTAAGGAAAAATTCAAGTTTTATGTAGGAGTTCTGGCTGATAAGGACTATAGGACGATGATAGATACTTTAATACCCATCGCAGAGGAATTTGTTACCTGTACACCTGATAATTACAGGGCACTTCAAGGAGAACAGTTAGCTGAGTATATAGAGAAATGCGGTATTAATACAACTACAGTTAATACAATTCCTGAGCTTTTTGACAAGATGAGTAATGAATATAAGAATATAATTCTCGGGTCACTATATTTTATTGGTGAAGTAAAGGCGGCATTTCAATTAGAAAGGTTTTGATATTATTACCGGAAACGGATGAACTCATCTACATTTATTCGATTAATAGTACAATATGTCCTAATTAGATTTTTTGCTCTTAACATGCCTTATAATATAGAAGAAATATTTTAGTCACATCTATATTTAGAAACGTAGCAGTTCTTACACCCTATATCTTGCATATTGCAGGAAAATAATTCTTAAATAATTTTCAAAAATTTATAAAAAACGGTTAAAAATTATAATATATAAACCGATATAATTTTTGTTACTTGTGATTATTTGCGAAAAGTTAATTATCATAAAATTTTTATGCGAATAATCACACAAAATCCTTGAAGTGACAATGTGGAAATGCTATAATCATTCTAGATGTCACAAGTACAAGGGAGTAGTGACTAATTTTTTAGAAGAAGGAGAAAGAAGTATGGGTAAGATTTCACAAGCAACAAAAAGAACCGTAGCGGGCTTTTTGGCAGCCTTGATGGTGGTTTCATCATTCCCTACCAGTGTGTATGCGGAAGATGATTTGCTTCTTGATGCACAAGAAGTTACCGAAGCTGTTACCGAAGCTGCTACAGATGAATTATTGCTTACTCAGGATTCTGAACAGAGTTTAACAGATGCTGTTCTTGCTAATGATTCTGAGGAAGTACCCGATGAAGAAGAACTTCTTATTGAAGAAGATTCATTGGAGATTATGGAAGGAGAAGATCTGGACGACGCAGATGGTGAGGCGCTCGAACTGGAAGATGAGGGATTGCCGATTCTTTCTGATGAAGAAGATGTTCCTGAAGTAGCTACTACTGTATCAAGGCCTACTATTAGCTCGAATGTTTCGGTTAATGTAATTATTAACTATCCTGTTTCACTTGAGCAAATAGATAGTAGTTATACTAGTTATAATGAAATAGATGGTTATAATTATGGTCGTTTAAAGAATTATTTTAATCCGATATCAGTTAAGAGTGATCTTCAATTCAATGATTCGTGGGATGATTTAGGAAAATTAGAAACTAAACGGGAACGCCTTACGAGTGTTGACAAGATAACGGATTATATTTCTGGAAACTATTATAATTTAAGGAACGCCAGTGTTAATACTGTTGAAAATAAATATATTGGTATCCTAACCCCCGACGATGGAGAGCATAGATATCAAATCGATAAGGTATATGCAATTGATTCTTTATCACGTAATATACTTACAAGCGATAATCAATTAGTTAACAGAGATGGCGTAGTTCTGCTTAAGAATTATAACAAAGAAGTTTCAAGCAATGAAATGAAAGACCGTGATTTTTATTTGGTTTCGGTCAATGATATCGCTGAAGCATTTGATCAGGAAGATGTATCAGATAATTGTATTAAGGAAATTTATCTTGTTACTACATATAAAACAATTAATTATCACACATTGACATTCCGCTTATTTAATGCAGATGGTTTTTCATTTAATGTTTATGAACCTAAGGATAATGCCGATGGTTTTACGAAAGAAGATATTGCAAATGGAAAAACTTCAAGTGCAAATATGTACCCAGTTACAGTTGCTGCAAGCAATTTAGCAACGGATTATTCAAACGAATCAGCCGATGGAGATATGACTTTTGATTCGTTCCTTAAGCGAATTGCGTTTGCTGCAAATGATGAGGGCAAGACATATCTGTCTAATAAAGACTGGTATAATAATGTTATACGTAAGACTACTAGCGCTAAGGAATATGTATATGAGGCTCTTGTTAGAGATGGATCAGTTGTTGAGATTGATTCAAGTATGATTAAAAACATAACAGGCTATGTAGATACACAAGTATATCCTACATGGGATAATGGTGAGCTTACAAGTTGCGTAGACTTGGATAATAAGTCAGTGTCCTATAATGACTATGATTTTGAAACAGAACGTGATGAACACAAGGGTGTATTCACTAAGGGTATTTCTTACAACAATGTATTCTATGTAGATGTTAATAATTCTGAAGAAGACGGTTCAAGAATCATCTATATTGATAATGAGGTTCCTTCGCTGGATATGTATGTAGGTGATGGCAACTATGGCGATAAGGGTGTAGCAACCTCCTATGAGAAGTATGCATATCTTGCAGAATTTAAACAGGGTGTAGTTGCATCTGAAAATGGAACACGTGGCAAAAAGGGTGTGGATAGCAAATCACCTTATAATAGCTATGATAATTATAAGTATGATAATTTGAAGGCAACAGGTAGTGAAAATATTGTTGTTAGCCGAAAAGCAAATTATTCTTTTGATACTCCTTGGATTAAAGATAAACTAGCATACAAAGAATGCTTTAAGGTTGGTAAGGATTATAAATTCCAGAACTGGCATATAGCATATTCGCTAAAAACTGTTTCAGATGGAAAAGTTGTCAAGGATTCGGATGAACTTATTAAATGGTATGAGTTTAATAAAGATTCGGATATAGCGAAAGCTGTTAGAGGATGTACCACTGAATGTACTATTGATGCAAAATTTGTGAAAGAGTTAATGAATCTTATGAAGGGGGATCCAGACCATCCTGGATATGTTTTAAATTCTTTCAAGGTTGAACCTATATATATTCCTGCTAATTCAACCATTAAAATTATGCTTCAATATCCTGTGGATGTGCAAGATGTTACCGGTGAAGATTATGATTATAAAGTAGTTACATTTGACGAGAATAAAGATAATTGTTTGATAGATGGAATTTCTTATGATAATTTTGATTATTTAGAATATTTCAACTGCTTAACGTTTAATCGTACGAATACTAATGAAAGCAAAGGTGATAATACACCACAGGGATCTATGAAGACTCTTAATTTCTATGAGAATCCGTATGATTTTTCTATAAGTTTTAATGAAATAGGTACGACAGATCTCTATAAACAGGTTGCGAATGATGGCGAATTGTTGGAAACATATCCGGATCGAACAAGATATGCTGTTGGATTTACCCAGACACTAATAGATGAAGATAAATATTTGTGGTTCCAGCCTGCTAAGTTAGAAGCTTCTATGAGTGATAATTATTTGTATAAGATTACTGATATTAAAACTATTAGTAGTAATTCTGCATTTGAAAATAATGAATATTTAGCGGGTCTCTATGATTATAATTACAGTGCTTATAGAATGACTTCTAGTAACTGGGTATCTATTGGTAATAAGGCATACGATTTGAAAAATGGCGAAAACTTATGGTATGTTGACCTTGAATACATGGCAAATCATGATGATTATGAAGAAATCTATGTTCAGGTAGAACGTGTTCCATACTATGATGTTAACTTTACTGTATATAATGCAGAAAAAGGCTTCTCATATACAGTATATGAGCCTAATCTTTCAGATATAATTGTATCCAGAAATGTTACAGTTACAGCTACTGATTTGAAGGAATATCCTAATTCTTATAATCCTAAGGCTGTTGTAGCACCTAATGTATTTAATAAGTATAGTACATTTGATGCTATTACCGATGCTAACCCTACCGATTATTGCAACTCTAAGAAGATGGTAAGAATTCCGTTTAATGTTGCTAAGGGTGGTTGGATTGAGATTAAGCAGGATGACATTAATCATGATATGGCATGCTATGTTGGTGATGCTGCATATTCATGGTCGAGAGACCAGCAGGTTAACTTCTATCATTCTGCAACCGGAACAGTACGTGAATATGAGAATCGTATTGTTAGAAGCGATTCAGTTATTGCCAGCGCTAATAGTGCTGAACATGACTCTGGTGCTCAATATTATTTAGAAGATGGTCGTATCGCAGAGGATGGAGTTATTCGTCGTGAAGATAAAAACGGAAAGATAACATCATACAATGTTGCTTACGGTAATCTCGTATCAATTGATAGAATTCCGGTTGATGGATTTGTTGATAATCCTGTTACTTACGGAACAAACCATGAAAAGAATAGAACATTCGGACAAGATGGTGAGAAGGTTTATTCTGAACCATTCGATGGATCAGATTCTATGGAAATTTATCTTGTTAACCGTCGCGGATATTTACCAATTGAGCAGGAACAGCTTGATACAGACTATACAGGAACAGCAAGTACAAATACTGTTAGCAGAGCAACCGTTAATTTCGTTACAGGTGCTAATGTTGATAAATTAGTTGATAACAAAGGTGCTTTTGCTAATGCTGATGAGCTTGATACATGGGTAACTGCTACAGAGCAGTATGGTATTAAGAATGTAGGATTGTATTATGTAACTGCTAAGTATCAGGATGACTACAAGGATTATTTAATAAGCATTTGTAGTATGAATGGAAAACCTCTTAGTGAAAATGGTATTACAGCAGACAACTTTGATGATGTTGATTTTAGTGAAGTATCATTTAATGAAGTTCCTGATATTCATAAGATTTTTGAATTTTCTAGAGTTGAATTACCTATTAAAGAAGATACACAAAACAACAATACTCATTATGTTGTTGATCAGGAAAAGATGCTTTGGCTTATCGAGCATACTGATATCAGATACCTGGAGAAGGGTGATGACTATGTATGTAAGATGGTTGTTCAGCCTAAGTATAGAAATCTTGTAGAACTTTATGCTTACAAGCAGAGCTTTGAACTGAATCATATTGTTTCTATTAACTTCTTAAGTGGTGTTGAAGGCCTCTGCCAGGGTGGAAGAATTCTCGGTGATGAGATGATTTCATTAAATGTAATTCCTGAAGAGGGCTATACTGTAAGAGATGTGTACTTCCTGTTATATGATAATATTGGTACATTTACAAATAGAAATCTTAGTGACACACTTTCACACGAAGGTACTATTGCCGGACATTGGGATGAAGAGAACGAGGCTTTCTATGTATCAAAAGAGGATGTTATAAAACTTACTAAATTAGGTGAGCATGTATATGTATATGCATTAACAACACCTAGAATTAAGGCAGTTCAGGATCCTGAGACAATCGGCAAGGCTACAATTGATTTTGTAGAAGGAACTACCTCAGATAATCATTATCTTGTAGATAATTCCGATAAGTTAGTTGTATCAATCAATGCTGCACCGGGTTACAGATTATTAGGTGCTAAGTATTCAATTCCTGGAACAACATATTCATGTGAGTATGCTTATATTCCGAATGGTGATGTTAAGGTTAAAGATGGATATCTTGTTTCAGAAACACCTGATGCAGACATTCTTTCAGGTAATCTTGTTCTGACAGTATCTAAGGATTACATCTGGAATGAATGCAGAACATCACAGAATAGACTTGGTAGAGAACTCTTTACAAGAGAGTATACATGGGATGGACTTTCAGTTAATAAGGCAATCAATACCTTCAAACCTGAGTTCGTAATTACTCCTATCCTTGCACCGCTTCCTAAGGCAGTACAGGATGAAGCTACTAAGGAATTCGGTACTGTTAACTTCTTATCAGGTGTTCGTGGTGATGAGAACTACATTACTACATGGACTAATGGTAAGGCAGGTCTTAGCCAGAATAGCACATTAAGTGATGATAAGCTTGTTTTACAGGTAAGTTATAATACTACAAAATATATCTTCAACGGAGAAGTAGCTTATAAGGGTTATGATATATTTGGTAATGTTGTTTCCGGTAACCTTAAGATGGTTGAGGAAAGTTCCGGAGATGCAGGTGTTAGCAAGGATTCAGTATTTAATCCTGATTACACCTCAGCTATTAAGGCACAGACCGGTGTATCTAAGTTGTTTACATTTGATCGTAGCTCATTAAGCAAAAATGATATAACCAAGGAAGAATTGGCTCTTATTCTTGGTGGACAGGATGTTGTATTTACTCCACAGTACACAGTAAAGGCTAATCTTGCATTTACTGAAGGTACATTAAGAACTACTAAGTCAGCTACCTTCTATCCTGGTGATATTAAGCAGGAATTCAAGGAGTATGAGCGTACAATCAGTACTAATGGAGCATGTACACAGTTCTATACAAACTATTTTGTTCAAAAACAAGTTCCAATGGTAATTGAACTTGAAAAGGGATTCGAATTAATTAAGGATTCCAATAATAATTATGTTGTTTCTTACAATACTGTTTTAGGTGAGTCTGGATACATTAGTGTTAACAGAGTATCAACATCAGCCGATTATATTAAGTTTGCAGGGTCTAATGATGATATAGAAGATTATCTTGAATATTTCAAGAGAAATCTTGATCAGGATCATTACGGACAGGTATATATTGGTTATGTTCCTGAAGATATTGTAAAGAGGGCTGAGCTTAATGAAGATTGTATTTATATCTCAGCTGGTTCAGATTTAATTAAGGGTACTGAATACGTTACATGGTTTGAAACATCATTCGATAAAGATATTACTGTATTTACAAATCAAAGACGTGCGGTATTAACAAGTGTATGGTATAAGAAAGAAGAACTAAAAGCCGGTAAGGTTGGCGGTATTGAGTATATGTACTTATACGATTCAAAGGGCAGAGTTTTAGCTGAATACGATTATCGTACATATCCATACCATAATGAGTCGCTTGGTGTATATGGTGATATTCCACAGTTATATTATGAGTGGAATGACAATCATAACTACGAGAATATTGTTCTTGCTAATGCACCATCTAAGCCGGGTACTTACTACATGAGAGCTTATCTTGTTGGTACTTCTGAATCCAACCCTAAATATACGACGACTAAATTTAAGGTTGTTCAGGGTATTAAGGGTATGAGCGTATCTGATAAGATCGTTTACAAGAATGCTAAGAAGAAGCTTACTATTAAGAATCCTGTTACCTATGGTGCTAAACCTAAGATTAAGAAGGTATTATATTCAATTGATTGGGATGGTTATTCCGGTGAAGTTGACGAGGCAATTGCACAAGCTAATATTACAATCGATCAAAATAATGGTAAGATTACTGTAAATAAGGGATTTGATGCTAAGTCAGGTATTAGCTTATTGTGTAAAGTAGAACCAAATGATTATCGTGAAGATTATCATATTGAAACTGAGACAACATGGTTTAGTGTTGAGATTTACACAGAACAGCCTTCTATATCTGAGATTAAGCTTTATGATTGGGAAAAATATGAATATCTAGATCGCAATACAAATTACGAGATAGGTGTAGGTGATGTTTACAGATATTCTGTTTACGCTATTACAGGTGGAAATTATGAGATTCCGAGTGGGCATTTAACTTATAAATCATCTAATAAGAAGGTTCTTACAGTTGATGCTTACGGAAACATTACTCCTGTAGGTGTTGGTAAAGCTAAGGTTACTATTAAATCAGGAAAGAATTCTAATTACATTTGGATTAATGTAAAGAATCCTGAAAATATCGGTGTACAATTACTTGATGCGACTACTCTTAGGGGTAGAATAGAACTTCAATCCGGTTATAGTAGTACATCAAAAGAACAGGTTTATGTAAATAGTATGCCGACTGATGCATTTATGAAGCTTCGCGTATATGATGCAGATAAGGAGCCTACCTTTAATAGCAATATTAGTTATTCAGTAAAAGTTAAGGGTGGTAAGCTTGTTAAAGCTAAGTATTTTACTGGTATGTTCGATTATGGAACATATGCAATTTATCCTACAGCTGCTACTACTAAGGTTACTGTGAAGCTTGCTAATAATGAATCCAGAGTATTAACTATTTATAATAGGATGTATAACACACAAAAGAATGATGTTAAGTTAGACGGTGTGGTTTATGGTTATTCTAAGGTTAATGCTTATAATGAGTACGATGATGGATATGAGTTAGCACAGTCTGTGTCATTTATTACTAATAATCCTAGTGCAAAACGTATGGCTGTTAGCTTTGCATATGATAAGTTGTTCAAGAGCGAAAAAGATTTTTATAATTATAGGGATTTCCTTAGAGCCTTTATGGATGATGATACCTTGTACTTTATGTCAATGTTTAAGCCTATGGATTATGAGCTTGATTTAGTGGACGGAAAGGCAACAATCGACTTTACTAATGTTCCTGTTGTTGGTGATTATGCATTTAAGATTCAGCTTCTTGATGATGAGGGTAATGCAATTAGTAATGTTAAGGATGTTATACTTAAATGCAAGAAAGCGCCTATAGCTAAGGTTTCAGCTGCTAAGAGTGCTAAGATTGCCGGTGTATACAACGAAGATATTGCAAATGCGTTTGGTACAGAAGGAACACCTAATGGTGAGTGGATGACAACTCTTGGTATAAAGAACAAGAATACAATTGCTGTTTCTGCTGTTCTTATGAACAAACGTGAAAAGAATGGAGTAATTAATAACTTTACAGATTACTTTGCTATTGAAGGCGATTATATAACCGTTAAGAAGTCTGCTGCAGATATTTCTAAGTATGATAGTAAAGGTATTATCGCTGTTGAGTATGTAGATATGGGTGGTAATACATATTACGATTTCTTACCAATAACCATTAAGGTTAATAAAAAGACCGGTATTAAGAATATGGTTCCTGCTTTAGTTGATAAGATGATCGAAGATGTTGATTCGGATATAATAACTACATGGCTTGCTGACCCAATAGTAAAAGCAGAGATTAATGCTTGTATCCAGAGTATTTATGGTTCTGAGTATTCATTTGATTTTGTTTACAAGAAGGGTATTATCAAAGCAACTTATAATGCAAATAAGAATCAATTATCTTACAGCTATGAAGTAAAAAAGAATAATAAGAAGTATGTATCCGGAACCGTAAAAAAAACAATTTATAATGAACTGCAGTAAGTAAGTTATTTAATAAGCTTAAGACCGCATGCGATGCATGCGGTCTTTTGCGTTGTATGGATTGAATATAAACCTCTTTATTTTGATAAAAAACTTTGATATAATGATAAAGTTAATTTATTTAAGATGATTTTTTTGTATCTGGAAGGTGATTTAATGAATTACGGCTATTACGGAACGAAGAAGAGAAGAAAGGCTATTAATTCATACAGTCCTAAGTTTAGTAATTTTTTTGCTGTGTTATTATTTAAAATAATAGTATTTGCGGTTGTATGTGTTGGTGTTGCCGGCTTGTGTGGTGGTATAGGTTTATATATGGGTGTTATTGATTCAGCCCCGGATATATCTAATATTGATGTATCGCCTGCAGGTTATTCCACTACTGTATATGATGCCAAGGGTAACCAGATTACCAAGCTTATTGCAGAGAATTCTAATCGAATATATGTTACTATTGATAAGATTCCGACACATTTACAGGATGCCTTTATTGCAATAGAGGATGAAAGATTCAGGGCACATAACGGTATAGATATTAAGGGTATTATGCGTGCCGGTGTGAAGGCAGTTACATCAGGTGATTTATCACAGGGTGCATCTACTATTACTCAGCAGCTTCTTAAGAATAATGTATTTACATCCTGGACATCTGAATCCAGTAAGATAGAAAAGTTTAAGCGTAAATTTCAGGAGCAGTATTGTGCAGTTCAATTAGAGAAGGTAATGGATAAGGATACTATTCTTGAAAATTACCTTAATACAATTAACTTAGGTCAGGGTACACTTGGAGTTCAGGCTGCTTCTAACAGATATTTTGGCAAGCCGGCTTCTGAGCTTAATATTTCGGAGTCAGCAGTGATTGCGTCTATTACACAGAATCCTACCAAATGGAATCCTATTTCACATCCTGATAATAATGCTATAAGACGTGAAGAGGTTCTTAAAAAAATGAGAGACCAGGGCTATATTACTCAGATTGAGTTTGATGAAGCCATGGCTGATGATGTATATTCAAGAATCAAGACCGTAGATGAAACAATTGAGAAGGAATCCATATATACATATTTTGTAGATGAACTTACAGAGCAGGTTATTGTGGATCTACAGGAACTAAAGGGATATTCATATACTCAGGCATATAATGCTTTATACAGTGGAGGTCTTCAGATATTCACTACACAGGATCCCGAGATTCAGGCTATATGTGATGAAGAACTGTTGAATCCTGATAATTATCCGGAAAGTACCAAGTATTATCTTAGCTGTGAATTATCTTATACTGATGCTAATGGTGAAAAGGTCAATTTTTCAACGCAGAATTTTGAATCATATTTTAAGAAACAGAATAGTAGCTTTAATATGATTTTTAGTAGTGAAGAAGAGGCAAGAGAGAAGGTTGAAGAATATAAGAGTGTAGTAGAGGAGCCGGGATATACCTTTGTTGCTGAGAATATATCTATATCCCCTCAGCCTCAGGCGTCTGTTACTATTCTCGATCATAATACCGGTGAGGTTAAGGCTATTGTAGGCGGACGTGGAACAAAGGAAGCCAGTCTTACCCTTAACAGAGCTACTGATACTAAACGTCAGCCGGGTTCTACATTTAAGGTTCTTGCGGCCTATGCTCCGGCTATTGATTCTGCCGGATATACACTTGCTTCTACACAGGTGGACGAACCTTATAATTATTCTAACGGAAGACCTGTATCTAACTGGTATTCGGGATATAAGGGAACATGTACCATTAGATATGGTATAGAACAGTCACTTAATATAGTAGCTGTAAAGACTCTTACTGACATAACACCTCAGCTTGGTTTTGATTATTTGCTTAATTTTGGATTTACTACCCTGGTGTCCAGACGAACGGAAAGCAATGGAAGCATATCATCAGATGTTACTCAGGCTCTTGCCCTTGGTGGTGTAACAGATGGTGTTACTAATCTTGAATTGACAGCGGCTTACGGTACTATAGCTAATTCTGGAACATATATTAAGCCTAAGTTCTACAGTAAGATTATTGATCATGATGGAAATGTATTAATAGATAATACCCCTAGAAAACGTCAGGTTATTACAGAAGAAACGGCATATCTGCTTACTTCGGCTATGGAGGATGTTGTTACTAAGGGAACCGGTAGTAAGGTTAATTTCGGAAATATGGCCATTGCCGGTAAGACAGGTACTACTACAAGTAATGTTGATGTATGGTTTGCAGGTTATACACCATATTATACTTGCGCTACATGGGCAGGATATGATAATAATGTACATATGAATGGTACTGAAACATCTGTAGCCAAGCTTCTGTGGAAGTCTATCATGGGTCGTATTCATAAGGACTTAGAATATAAGGACTTTATTAAGCCGGATGGAATTACTACAGCAACAATATGTCGTAAATCAGGTAAGCTTGCTGTGGCAGGTTTGTGTTCGTCAGACGGAAGTGCTGTGACTGAATATTTTGATGCATCCAAGCTTCCTACAGAAAGCTGTGATTGTCATATTATGGGTTCTATATGTTCTGCTACGGGTATGAGAGCCAGTGATACTTGTCCTTATGCTGTACCCGGTGCTATAGTTGTCAGTCCTAATGAAGGAAGCTATAGTTCTACCGGCTACTGTATACACAGCTATCTTAATGGTGTACCATTATTCGATACTTCGGCTATTCAAAGTGCAATTGATGCTGCTAATCAGATGTTGACTCCTGATGATGGAACCGGATTACCGGCAATCGGAACGGAACAGCCTGTTCAGACGCCTACAGTTAATGAGGCTGTAAATAACGGATTTTTATGGTGATTAATATACATAGTGCAAAAAGGGAGGAATTATTATGGCTATTTTTAAAGGAGCAGGTGTTGCTATTACAACACCATTTAAGGAAAACAATGAAGTAGATTATGATCGTTTCAGAGAACAGATTGAGTATCAGATTGCTAATGGAACAGATGCAATAATTGTATGTGGTACAACAGGTGAGGCATCATGTCTTAGTCACGAAGAGCATCTTGAGTGTATTAGATTCTGTACAGAGGTTGTAAATAAGCGTATTCCTGTGGTTGCAGGAACAGGCTCTAATTGTACTGAAACTGCTATTTATTTGTCTACTGAGGCTGAAAAATATGGAGTAGATGCTATTCTTGTGGTAACTCCTTACTATAACAAGGCTACTCAGAAGGGACTTATTGCTCACTATACTGCAATTGCCAACAGTGTTAAGGTTCCTATTATTATGTATAATGTTCCCGGTAGAACAGGATGTAATATTCAACCTGAGACAGCAGTAGCTCTTGCTAAGAATGTATCAAATATTGTTGCTATTAAGGAAGCTAGCGGTAATATTTCTCAGATTGCTAAGCTTATGCAGCTTGCTGATGGATGTATTGATTTATATTCCGGAAATGATGATCAGATAGTTCCTGTTCTTTCTCTTGGTGGAATTGGTGTTATTTCCGTATTATCTAATGTTGCTCCTAAGCAGACCCATGATATTGTTGCTAATTTCCTTGATGGAAATGTTAAGCTTAGTTGTGAGCAGCAGCTTAAAGCATTACCTTTATGCAATGCGCTATTCTGCGAGGTTAATCCTATTCCTGTTAAGAAGGCTATTGAGTTACAGGGAAGAGATCTGGGTGTTTTAAGAAGACCTTTGTGTGAAATGGAACCTGAGAATGCTGCCAAGCTTGAAAAAGCTATGAAGGAATATGGCGTTCTGTAATATATGTATAGATAGGAGTGTTGTTGATATGGTTAGAATTATTATGCATGGCTGTAATGGAAGAATGGGTCAGATGATTACGGGACTTGTTGCAGAGGATTCAGAGGCTACTATTGTAGCAGGTATAGATATTACAGGCGATCAGAAAAACGATTATCCGGTATTTACATCACTTAACGATTGCAATGTAGAGGCGGATGTGGTTATTGATTTTGGCGCTGCTGCTGCTGTTGATGGAGTGCTTGACTGGTGTGTTAGTAATAATGTTCCTTGTGTTGAATGTACTACAGGTCTTAGTGACGAACAGGTAAAGCATCTTGAGGATTGCTCTAAAAAGGTTGCTATCCTTAAGTCAGCAAATATGTCTCTTGGAATTAATGTGTTAATGAAGCTTGTTGCAGAAGCTACCAAGGTGTTTGCTGATGCCGGCTATGATATAGAAATAGTTGAAAAACATCATAGAATGAAGCTTGATGCTCCAAGCGGAACCGCACTGGCACTTGCAGATTCGATTAATGAGGCTAAGAACAACGAATATAATTATGTATATGACAGAAGTCAGGTTAGACAGAAGAGAGATTCCAAGGAAATTGGTATTTCTGCTGTCAGAGGAGGAACAATAGTCGGTGACCATGATGTGATTTTCGCAGGTCAGGATGAAGTAATTACATTTTCACATCAGGCTTATTCAAGAGCTATTTTTGGAAAAGGTGCAGTTACTGCTGCCAAGTTCTTAAAGGGCAAGGGTGTTGGTCATTATACTATGAGTGATGTAATTGAAAAATAAGTATTATTATTGAGCTGACCGGTGACGGTCAGCTCATTTTTTTATCCTGAATGAGCTTATGAAATCGAAATGTTACTGAAGTGATATCAAGCAGATGTGGAAAACAATCTTTACCGAGTAGGGTTACAATCTTCTTTCGAGTTGAAGTAATAGTAATAATATAAGTTGAAAAGCTCTTGTATACGAATAATAGTGATGCTAAAATGAATTCAGGTGTATATGAAAATATTAGGGGGAATATGATTTGGAATTAAATGATTTGAATTTTTTACGTATTCTATCGAAGCAATATCCAACCATTGCTTCTGCATCTACTGAGATTATTAATCTGCAGTCTATTCTGAACCTTCCTAAGGGAACAGAACATTTCATGACGGATATTCATGGTGAGTATGAACAATTTAATCACGTACTTAAGAATGGTTCCGGGTCTATTAAGCGTAAGATTGACGAGGAATTTGGCAATACATTAAGTGTCAGAGACAAGAAGAGTCTGGCTACTCTTATATATTACCCGGAGGAAAAGCTTGATATTGTAATGCGTGAAGAGGACAATATTGAAGACTGGTTCAAAATCACACTTCACAGACTTGTCCAGATTACCAAGCGTGTAGCTTCGAAGTATACAAGATCCAAGGTTCGTAAAGCGCTTCCTAAGGATTTTGCTTATGTTATTGAAGAGTTAATTACCGAGAAGGTAGAGCTGTCCGATAAGGAAGCATATTATAATGAGATTATACATACAATTATTCGTATTGGAAGAGCACCTGAATTTATAATTGCTCTGTGTAATCTTATTCAGCGCCTTGTTATCGATCATTTACATATTGTAGGAGATGTTTTTGACAGAGGTCCGGGACCTCATATTGTATTAGATACATTACGCAATTACCACTCTGTAGATATACAGTGGGGGAACCATGATGTAGTCTGGATGGGTGCTGCAGCGGGTCATCCTGCATGTATTGCCAATGTATTGCGTATGTCAGCAAAGTATGGAAGTCTTGATACATTAGAGGAAGGGTATGGTATTAACCTTGTTCCTCTTGTGACTTTTGCAATGAATACATATAAGGATGTTAATTGTGATGCTTTCAAGATATCCTATAACAAGGATTATGATATTAATTCTCTGAATATGGATATGAAGATGCATAAGGCAATGTCTATTATTCAGTTTAAGCTTGAAGGACAGCTTATTAAACGTAATCCTGAATTTGAAATGGATGACCGTTTGCTTCTTGATAAGATTGATTATGACAAGAAGACTGTAATGGTGGAGGGTAAGGAGTATGCACTTAAGGATTGTGATTTTCCTACAATAGACCCGGCAGACCCTTATAAGCTGACACCGGAAGAAGAACTGCTTATGGAACGAATTACACATGCGTTTATTAAATGCGAGAAGCTTCAGAAGCATGTACGCTTTCTGTTTAGTAAGGGTAGTCTGTATAAAATATATAACTCGAATCTGTTGTATCATGGCTGTGTGCCCCTTGAAGAAAATGGCGAATTTAAAAAGGTTAGTATTTATGGACATAAATACAGTGGCAAGGCATTGTATGATGTTTTAGAGCATTATGCAAGAAAGGGTTACTATGGTAAGCCTGATGATGAGGAACGTAAAATGGGACAGGATATTCTGTGGTATATCTGGGAAAGTCCCAATTCACCTGTTTTTGGTAAAGATAAAATGGCTACCTTTGAGCGATATTTAATTGAGGATAAGACTGCTCATGTAGAGAATAAGAATCCTTATTACAGTCTTCTTGATGATGAAGATACTATTAATCGTATTCTTACAGAATTCGGTCTTGATGTGAGAGTCTCACATATTGTTAACGGGCATGTGCCTGTAGAACAGAAAAAGGGCGAGAGTCCTGTAAAGTGTAATGGTAAGTTGCTTGTTATTGATGGCGGTTTTTCCAAGGCATACCAGGGCAAGACAGGAATAGCAGGATATACGCTTGTATATAATTCACACGGAATGTGGATTGCTGCCCATGAACCCTTTGAATCCAAGGAAGCTGCAATTAGTAAGGAAACGGATATTATTTCCGATTCGTATATTATTGAAAGCTCATCCATTAGACTCCGTGTTGCCGATACTGATACCGGATATGAGATAAGGGAGCAGATATGTCAGCTTGAGGATCTGCTTAAGGCATATCAGGATGGTATCATTATTGAGAAGGGGATTTAGAAAACAGAATGAGATTTAGACCGTGTATTGACATTCATAACGGATGTGTTAAACAAATTGTTGGAAGTAGCTTGTCTGATGAAACCAATCAGGCTAAGGAGAATTTTGTTTCCACTAAGGGTGCTGATTATTATGGAAAGCTGTATAAGGATAATGGTCTGTATGGGGGACATATTGCCATGCTTAACAGTGGAAACAGTGCAGAATATGAGGCAACAAAAAATGAGGCAAAGAAGGCTCTGCGTGCTTTTGAGGGTGGACTCCAGATTGGTGGCGGAATTAATGCAGATAACGGAGCTGAATATATAGAAGCAGGAGCTTCTCATATAATAGTTACCTCATACGCATTTCATGATGGTGAGGTTGATTACAATAATCTTAATAAGTTAAGAGCTGCTGTAGGAAAGGAACATATAGTACTTGATTTAAGCTGCAGGTTTAGAGACGGTGCATATTATATAGTTACTGACAGGTGGCAAAAATACACTAATGTAGTTCTTAACAACAACACCTTTGATAATCTGGCTGAGTACTGTGATGAATTTCTTGTTCATGGGGTTGATGTAGAAGGGAAAAAAGCCGGAATAGATGAGGAAGTAGTCAGAATATTAGCCGGCTCAGGTAAGGTTATTACATACGCAGGGGGTATTTCTTCCTTTGAAGATATTGAAACAATCAAAACCATAGGAAATGGTAATATTGATTTTACAATAGGAAGTGCACTTGATATATTTGGCGGTAAGCTTGATTTTAAGGAGGTTATTGCATGTACACTGTAATGGTTGTAGACGATAGTGAGACTGAATTAATGATGATTCAGAAGGCACTGGAGAAGGAATATAATCTTATTTCAATGAATAATTCCAAGCAGGCTGTTGCCAGACTTAATAAGGCAACGGTTATGCCTGATCTTATTATTGCTGATGTTGCACTTCAGGGAATTGGTGGATTTGATATCCTTAAACGTCTTAGAGGGGCTGAGAAAACCAAGGATATAAGTATTATGTTTATATCTGCCGATAAGGATACAGACACAGAGGTAGAGGCATACAGACTGGGAGCTGCTGATTTTATCAGAAAGCCGTTATCAATGCAGGTTGTTAAAAAACGTGTAGAAATATTGCTTCAGACTATGGACTATAAGAAGCAGATGGCTCTTAATATGGGACAGCTTCAGCAGTCGGCAGCTTTCTATAATCAGAATGCATTAAAGCTTGAGTATTTTATTATTGGAATAATTACGGACCTTATTAATGTTAAGGATGGATATACCGGAATGCATTGTATATGTGTATCCAGATATATGGGGCTCATTCTTAAGGAAATGCTAATGTCAGGAATTAATTATGGGATTGCACCTGAGGATTATGAACTGATTATTCTGTCTTCACAGCTACATGATATGGGTAAAATCGGTGTTCCGGATGCTGTATTACAGAAAATAGGAAAGTATACAGATGATGAATTTGCCATGATGAAGAATCATACGGTATTTGCTGCGAAAGCTATTGAGAAGTATTCTTATCTTCTTCCTAATTCTAAGTTTTTGAATTATACTTACCAGATGGCAAGGTATCATCATGAACGTTATGATGGTAATGGTTATCCTGACAAGCTTAGTGGACAGAACATACCACTTCTTGCCAGAATTCTGTCCGTTGCTGATGTATATGATGCGTTGGTATCTAAGCGTTCCTATAAGCAACCATGTACTCATGAACAGGCATATAATATTATTACTCAGGGAGCCGGAGTTCAGTTTGATCCTGCGGTTGTGTCAGCTTTTCAACGTGTTCATACTGATATTTTTGAAATGTCTCAAAAACTTGAATATCAGGAAATGCAGCATAGACAACAGCAGATGAGTGCGCAGCAGATGAGTGGTATTAAGGGCATGGCAAAGAAATAAATTTTTATGTCACAAACAGGTGAAATTCTGATAAAACTGGTTTACATTCGGAATTTATTGTGCTAATATACAATCGATGCGTAAAGTATCAATTAAATTTTTTTGGAGGTACTATGATGAAAGGTACAGTTAAGTGGTTCAACAACCAGAAGGGATACGGTTTCATCTCTGATGAGCAGGGACAGGACGTATTCGTACATTACTCAGGACTTAATATGGAGGGCTTCAAGTCATTAGACGAAGGCGCTGCTGTTGAGTTTGATGTTGTACAGGGTGAAAAGGGACCTCAGGCTACAAACGTAACAAAGTTATAATCTAGTTTTATATGTGCCTTTTCTACTATATATACATGGTATAATTTGAATTATATGGGTTTATGATAGGGGAATAAGCAATCGTATTAACAAAGATTACAGTAGAGAGATATGGTGTACCATATCTCTCTTTTGTGTTGTCTACGAAGTGGATATGGAGTAGGCGGCATTTTGAACTGTATTCTCAGAAGATATTCTGCGTAATGGTATTGACGGTTGTTTAGATTATGTACGAGATCGATTGTTGACTGTTAAGTATTGAACAGCAACAGGTAACGCCGTAACTTGATATTTTCAAGGATTTACTGTACAATTTAGGTTGTTTATTAGGTGCTGATAGTATTTAGCACTCATTTAAGGAGGAGAAAAGTGGAAAAATTAAAAAAAGCATTGAATCTTGTGTTTATTGACGGTTTAAGCGGTATGGCGCTAGGGTTATTTTCGACCTTGATTATAGGAACTATAATTAAGCAGATTGGTTCTTATATTCCCGGAACAATAGGAAGTTATTTTGTGGTTTTTGGACAGATTGCATCAAGTATTACAGGTGCAGGTATAGGCTGTGGAACTGCATATAAGCTGAAGGCAAAGCCACTTGTTATTTTTTCGTCTTGTGTATGTGGAATGATTGGTGCTTTTGCAAGTAAAATAATTGCAGGTACAGTTGTAGTTGAGGGAGTTATTAATTATGCCGGTCCCGGAGAACCGCTGGGAGCTTATGTGGCGGCATTGGTAGGTATTATTGTAGGCGGTCTTATAGCAGGTAAGACTAAGCTTGATATTCTGTTAACACCAATGGTGACAATATTATCCGGAGGTTTTGTAGGTGTTTTGGTGGGACCTCCTATTTCTGCTATTATGAATGCACTTGGAGAGCTTATTAGAATCGGTACAGAACAGCAGCCGTTCCTTATGGGGATTCTTGTATCAGTTATTATGGGTATGGTTCTTACCTTGCCTATTTCTTCTGCTGCATTGGGCATTGTTCTTAATCTGTCCGGTCTTGCTGCCGGTGCTGCAACAGTAGGATGCTGTGCTAATATGATTGGCTTTGCTGTTGCCAGCTATAGAGAAAACGGAATTGGAGGTTTCTTTGCGCAGGGCTTAGGAACGTCCATGCTTCAGGTACCAAATATTATGAAGAAGCCTGTTATATGGCTTCCTGCAATTATTACCAGTGCAATTCTTGGACCTGTATCAACAATGGTATTTAAAATGACAGATAATGCAACAGGTTCCGGTATGGGTACCTCAGGTCTTGTGGGTCAGCTTATGACTTATCAGGATATGACTGCAAATGGTGTTTCAGGTGGACTTGTTATTTTTGAAATTCTTCTTATGCATGTGATTTTGCCGGGAATAATTGCTTTTGTTGTGTCAGAACTTATGCGTAAGAAGGGTATTATTAAGGACGGGGATATGAAGCTTGAGATGTAAGCTTATACGTAATTGAGAGCTAATATGGAAGGTATTTGGGATTATTCAATTTAACTATGGAGGTAGGCAATATGGCAGGAGCTAACAATTCTTCACCGGTAGAAATGTATGTTGCAAATGTATCACACGAGATACGTACACCAATGAATGCTATCTTAGGATTCTCTGAACTTATTCTCAGTTCGGATAATATGGAAGAGATTAAATCCTATGCCAGGGATATTAAAAGGGCATCGGGTAATCTTTTGTCTATTATTAATGATTTGTTAGATGTATCCAAAATCGAATCCGGTAAATTGGAGCTTATTCCAACACCATATTATTTATATAATATGCTCAATGATGTTGAGAATATTATTTCTATTCCTGTACACAACAAAGGACTGGAGTTCAGGACTGATTTTTCACCGGAGATTCCGGGGAAGCTGTTTGGGGATGAGACAAGAATCAGACAGATTTTGATTAATATTATCAATAATGCAATTAAGTATACAAGAGAAGGCTATGTATCCTTTAGTGCTGATTATGAATATGTTGATAAGCAGGAGGCGAAAAGACTTCTTAACAGGTCTGAGGATGACATTCCTGCGAATGAAGACTACGACTATATAAGGCTTATATTCAAAATTAAGGACACAGGAATCGGCATTAAGGAGGAAGATGTTAAACACGTTTTTGACAAATTCAGACAGGTGGATGCTGATGTAAATAAGGGAATTGAGGGAACCGGTCTTGGGTTGTCAATTGCTCTTCAGCTTACACAGATGATGGGGGGAAGCATAGAGGTTGAGAGTACCTATGGTTGCGGTACTACGTTCACTGTAATTTTATTACAGGAGGTTGTTGACAAGAAGAAGCTTTCTTCATACGTATTGTCTAAGAAGAAGGATGAAGAACCAACTGTAGACAGATATTTGTATGCTCCCAATGCTAAGGTCTTAGTTGTAGATGACAATGAAATGAATATTAAAATCATGGTGGGACTTCTTAAGCGCTACCAGATAGCAGCAGATACGGCTACTGATGGTTTTCAGGCTATAGAGATGTTACAGGAAAATACCTACAATCTGATTTTTATGGATCACATGATGCCTAAAATGGATGGGATAGAGACTCTTGAAAAATTAAGAGCAATGGATAATGATAACAATGAAGCCATTGTTGTTGCACTTAGCGCCAATGCCATTGTTGGTGCCAGGGAGATGTTTCTTGAACATGGCTTTGATGATTTTATGTCCAAGCCGGTTGAAACTCCAAGGATTGAGGAGATATTGAAGCTGTGGCTTCCTGAGAATCTTGTAATAGAAGGTATGATTGAATCAAAAGAAGCTGACGAAGAGGTTGATTTTGAAATTAAGGGAATTGATGTATTCTCCGGTATGATGAAATGTGACAATAATCTTGATGATTATCTGGAGATTCTTAAAATAGTATATGAATGTTCTGATGAAAAAATAGAACAGCTTAAGGAAAATGTAGAAAATTGTGATTTTGAAAATTATACCATATCTGTTCATGCCCTTAAGAGTATAGCAGCTAATATAGGTGCACATAAGCTGTCTATGCTTGCAAGAGTTCATGAGCTGGCAGGTAAGAACAAGAATTATGATTTCATTATTGAGAATTACGAGAGCCTTATTAAAGTATTTACTGACCTTTTAGTAAATATTGAGGATTTACTGAAGGAGAAAGGAAGGCTTAGATGAAAAAGATTCTGCTTGTAGATGATGATGTGATGATGCTTCAAGTCCTTAAGAAATATTTGGACAGCGATTATGAAGTATTACTTGAAAATTCAGGGGCAAGAGCTATTGAGAGACTTTCTAATCTAAAGGTGGATTTGATTTTTCTTGATGTTGAAATGCCCATTATGAATGGACTTGAGGTTTTCAAAAGAATCAAGCTAATTGAACATTGCAAAAATACTCCGGTATTATTCTTCACAGGTGTTTCATCTATAGAAACAGTAAGAAATGTAATGGATAACGGAGCAGCAGGATATTTTGTTAAGACAGGAAGCAAGTCAGAGCTTCTTGCCAAGGTCACATCAATACTCGGACCTGTTGACCGGGATACTAATGTTAAGGATTATGTTGAAAATAATAAAAAGAGTATAACTGTACTGGCTTTGGAAACGGATTCTGTGTTGTTAAGAGAGATTAAGTGCGCCTGTCAGGGCAAATATGCTTTTGTTTTTGCCACGAATATTTTCAGAGCGGTTTCGCTTCTTGAAAAGGGAGTGGACGTGGTGCTTCTTGGAAACATAACGGAGTCTACAGAAGGTTGTGCACTTCTTGATAAGATAAAGAAGCAGCAGGAGAAGGATGGTTTTAAGACTATATCAATTAGTGAAGCGGGAAGTACAGAGGAATTAATGGCAAGGATAGGAAGGTCTATTGGCGAAAAACAGTAAAAAAAACAAGGCGACTCTGATTTTGGCAATGATGTCCATTACACTTTTTGTTTTCGGACTACTTGTAGGGATTTTGCTTATGAATCTCAAAATCAAAAACTCAGAGAAAGAAGATAAGCACGATATTGTAGCGGTTTCTCAGGAACCGTCTGAGATTACGAGGGTATATATACCTGATAGAAGAAGGGTTTTGGGGCTTATTCCCAGGAATCCTTATATAACGGAAAACTTTAGAATTGATAATGGCTTTATGGCATACTTTGATGAAAATGGCAATAAAGTGTCGCATTTGGGCGTAGATATTAGTTATCATCAGGACAATATTGACTGGGAGATACTTAAGGAATCAAATGTGGAATTTGTTATGTTAAGATGCGGGTACCGTGGATATTCAGAGGGTGGTCTTGTGGAGGATGAGAAATTCAGAGAGTATGCTACTGCCTGTAATGAATTGGGAATTCCTTTAGGAGTATATTTCTTCACCCAGGCAATTAATGAAGCAGAGGCACGTAGGGAAGCTGATTTTGTAATAGATTTAATAGAGGATTATGATATTTCTTATCCTATTGCCTTTGATACAGAAATGGTAGATGATCCCAATGCCAGAACAAATGTTGCTCAGATAGATGAGGAGCTTCGTTCTAATATATGTATAGCATTTTGTGAGAAGATTAAGGAAGCCGGCTATTATCCAATGATTTATGCATCTGAGAACTGGATAAGAAGAGAGCTTAATTATGAGATGTTATCGGATTATGATTTTTGGGCTCCGCAGTACCTGGACGAAAATGATTTTTTGTATGATTTTACCATATGGCAATACACAGACAAGGGATATGTTCCCGGAATAGACACAGAGGTTGATATTGATATAAGTATGGTGGATTATTCTAAATTCGTACCTGCACTTAGGGAAACCGTTGTAGGTAAAGGGGAACAGGTTATTGTTTCTTCCAACAATACGGAAATAATGGAAGGAATACCGCCTATTATTACAGAACAAGCGGTAGAAAATGAATTTTAGAAGGAATAAGCGTTATGTCTAATGAATATGAATTGAATTATGGACAACAGGACAATAATAACGATTATCAGTCGGTAGGAATGGAAGAATATGAGTATGCAGATTCAGATGCCTATCAGTTAGCTGAGGATGGTGATTTTCAGATAGAGCAGCTAGAGGATTACCAGCCTGTTGCTGTTGATGAATCGGATTTTGCCGGGGGTAATCGTGGCTCTGATATTAGCAATCTTGATTACGTGATGGAAGAGGTTAACCGGGAAGAAATTCCGGAGGCTCTTGTTAGTGATGAGGATTATGAGGATATTGATGTTGCGTTCTCTGAGGTGGAGGATAGTCAGGAGGATATTCGATTTTCTGATATTGAGATATCCAAAGAGGAAGCAAGGGGAACAATTCCTTACAAAGATTTGAGGGATATGTGTGTTCAGTTTTCCAAAATCAATGAATCAGGCGTAAGTGCAATAGATACTGTTCGTATTATTAGAGAACAGACAACTAATACTACACTTAAAAGTGCTCTTGAGAGTATATACAATCAGATTAAGAATGGTGAAGATTTGTCTGATGCTATGACCAATTGCGGTTGCTTTCCATTTGCACTTACTGTGGCCGTATCCGCTGCTGAAAAAAATGACCTTGTGGCTTTGGCGTTTAAACGCTTTGGGGATATTTATGACAGAGAAGATGAACAGAAGGATATGCAGAATAAGTATATTTTCTATCCTGCCCTTGTTACAATTTGCTCCATTGCGGTTATGGTTATTATGATGCTAATAGTATATCCAAGCTTCGTAAATATGTTTACCGGACTGGATGCAGATTTACCACAGCTTAGTAAGGGACTTTTGGCTGTTGCCACCTGGCTTAGAAAGATATGGTGGGTTCTTATTATTTTATTGGTGCTGATTCTGTTATTGATTTTTATATACAAAAAGGCCAGCAAGGCAAATCTCTTTGGACAGAAGCTTGGCAGCAGGTCCATACCTGAGGGGTCTTTTAGAAGAATGAATCTGTATGCTAAGTTTGCAAGATATATGAATGGACTTTTGGAGGTGGGTGTATCTGAGAAGGATGCATTGTTTGTTACGGCACGTTCCTTTACCGAGTATCCCTTTATGACTTCAAAATTGTTGGATGCAGCCAATGCTGCTTCAAACGGTTCAACGTTATCAAATGCATTGTGTGTGTTTGACTTCTTCCCGATTATGATTTTGCAGATGATTTCTGTAGGGGAGGAAATGGGAGATACACCTATGATGCTTATGCATATTGCAGAGTATTACGAGGAAGAGGCCAGAAAGGATGCCAACAGACGTTCAATGAGGCGTGAACCCATTGCTATTATTGTAATGGTCATAGTTGTTTTGTTCCTTCTTCTGTCCATGCTTCAGCCGGTACTTAAGTTCTATGAATTAGTTAATCAGATGTAATTGGGAGGTTAAAATGAGAGATTCCCAGCATAGACAGGCGATAATTGCTTTATT
Source organism: Lachnospiraceae bacterium (assembly GCA_045627745.1). Taxonomy (GTDB): domain Bacteria; phylum Bacillota; class Clostridia; order Lachnospirales; family Lachnospiraceae; genus UBA2868. The sequence continues at coordinate 33,457 of JAZQOI010000038.1, forward strand.
TTTACTAGGCTTAATCGCACTGTCTATTGTCTTTGTTTATGCTCAGACAATAGATATTTCCAAGCAAATAATGGATAAACGTACAACCGCAAGAACAGAGGAGAATCTGACCATTGCGGTTGATACTTTGCAGAAGAATATTCAAAGTATTACCGGTTCTAAGGGGGAGGAGATTTATTCTGCACTGCTGCTTAAGATGCAACAGGAAGAAGGCGTTAGTGTTGAAAGTCTTGATACCGGTAAAAAGGCATATTTTTATAACCGGTATTTGGAACAGTTAAAAGAGATGTTTGATAATGAAAATTTATCAATTATCGATACACTGAGTCAGTATTTGCCGAAAGAAATGCTTCAGAATGTAGTCGTTTCTCCTGAATGCACGCCGGAATTGTCGCTTGATTATGATGAAAGCAAGTGTGTAATAAACAAGTGCTGTATTAATAATGTTGTTTTGCAGTATTTAATAAATGATTCCGTATATATGGAAAAAAGCTGTAGTATTGATATACCTTCACCTAATGTGACTTTTATTGATGAAAGTGTGGATTTCTTTGATTATTGTCTTGTGGGGATGAAGGGAATATATGTTACAGGTGAAACTTCAACTCTTGTAGGAAGTATGTATGCAGGAACTCATACCTACGAGGAAGGAAGAGAGGCAGAGGTTGCATTTGGCGAAAAGGATCCCTATGGCGGTGTTAATTTCTTGACGACACAGGTTGGTGTTTATGGTGACAGTATTGTTACTACCGGAGATCTTAATCTTAAGGGTGCATTTGTATTGTTTGGAAGCGAAGATGACAGAATTAATTTATATGCAAATACTCTAAATGAAATAGAGAATTATCCTTCCAAAACAAAGTATGAAATAGTTGGTGATGTATTCTTCAGGGATGGTTCTGTGGAGTATACCAATGAAGAGCATTATAATGAAATACTTGATATGATAGATGCTGCTTCGTGGAAAATCGACAGTCTTTCGGCTGAATATGACAGTAAGGATGATGAAAGCTACACGGGAGAGTATGAAAAAATCATTACGTCTTCCGATGTGACTTTGACGGAGGATTTTACCGGTGTAATAATAGCAAAGGGCAATGTAATTATTGAGTCCGGCTGTAATGTGGAGGGTATGATTATGGCAGGAGACCGTATTTACGTATATGGAAACAATAATATTGTTTCTAACAGGGATGTTTTAAGGGCTATAATTACTCAGGAAATTGAAGAGGATGGAATAAATGAGGATGCAATGCCTGAAAACAGCCGCTATGTAAAGGATTATATTGGCGGTCTGGTAGATCAAGGTGTTATTGAATAAACAAATCTATATATGTATTTATCTTAGTAGTATTTATGATTAATTATAACTTGCAACTCTGATTACCATGTGATATTATCATAAATAAGGTTATATGTGACAAAAGTTGCGAAAAAATATATATTTGGAGGTCGTTATGGCAAATCATGTAGAAATTAAATTATTCGGAGGTTTTTCAATCCTAAAGAATGGTGAAGTTGTTTTGGAAAATCTTTCGAATACCAGAAAGACTAAGCTTTTCTTATGTTATTTATTACTTAACAAGGATAAGGCCATTTCACATAGAGAACTATTTGAACTTCTGTGGTCAGGTGAGGATTATGCCAATCCCGGCACTGCTCTTAGAACATTGTTATATCGTTATCGTGCGATGATTGATAATTCGGGTATAGATACACTTAAAAATTCAATTATTTCAAGAAGAGGTGCATATCAGTGGAATCCTGATCTCGATATTACCATTGATATTTTTGAATTTGAGAAGATTGCAAAAAGAGCTATTGAAGAACCCTGTATTGATGAAAAGAAGGCTATTTTCCTGCGTCAGGCTTTAGAGCTGTATACAGGAAATCTTCTTCCGGATTCCAATACTGAGCACTGGGTTGTACCAAAGTCTGTATATCTTCGTGATTTATACGTTAAGGTATGTCTTGAGTATATTCGTATTCTTAAAAAGAGTAATGATTTTGAAACAATTATTAATATATGTCATAAGGCTCAGGAATTTGTACCTACTTCGCTGTCTCTTGAAAATGAGTTGATTCTTGCAACTCAGCAGGGCAATGAGAGTGCGGAAACATCTGTTGAGTACAAGATGTTTACAACGGCTGTAAATGAAATGGAAAGAGTTATTGATGGTGTTCAGGAGGAAATGGAAAGTGATACCTCTGAAAATACAGCCTTTGTATGTGAGTATGATATGTTCCGTGAGGCGTACAGATTACAGAGAAGACTTCTTATGCGTACCGGTGAGACAATGTTCTTAACAATGGTAACACTTCGTTCTAAGAAGGTTGAGCGCCATGATCCACTTAAGAATGAGAGAGCAATGACTGCGCTTTTGGAATGCTGCAAGCATGAGCTTCGTATGGGTGATTCCATTTGCCGATATGCTGATGATCAGTACGCAATAATGTATCCGGTAGATTCTTACGAAAATGCACTTAAGGTTATGGAGAGAGTTAGACAGAGCTTTTACAGAAAATCAAATCTTAGCGAATATATGCTTGTATATAGAATTCGTCCTCTTAAGAATGCAAAGGAGTAATATATGGCTGTTAAGCGTAAACGAATAGGTGTTTTTATTGGTAACGCTAATTCATTTCATACGCAGGATATGCTCCGCGGCATATGCGATTCGGTTATCGATCGGGATATAGAGGTTGTGGTTTTTCCGGGATATCAAGTAGATTATTGCTTCACTAATGGTAGTGAGATGGAACAGGACTACAGGTACATGGTAGATGTCATGAGAGATTATGTAGACAGAACTAAGATTGATGCCATGATAATCTGTTTTTGTTCTCATACTATGTTTATGGGGATGGAGGATAAAAAATATCTTCTTGATAAATATATTGATGTTCCATACGTATTACTTGAGGAGTATTCCGATAGATCGAAGTCGGGTTATATAATCTGCGACAATTATAATGGAATGCGCAAAATCGTAGAACACCTGGTTCAATTTCATGGATATAGGCGATTTGTCTACCTTGGTGGACTGGATAATAACAGAGATTCCATGGACAGACAACGTGCATTCGTTGATGTTCTTAAGGAAAACAATATTGAGGTTACTGACACAATGATTAGAAATGGTCAGTTTACCGATATGTGTCATGAACAGATTAATTATCTTTTAGACAACAATCCGGATATTGAAGCCTTTGTATGTGCATCAGATTTGATGGCGTATACTGTGTATGATGTTTGCCGTGAAAGAGGAATAACAGTTGGTAATCCAAGGCTTGGTAAGAATACAATTGCTGTGACCGGTTTTGATGATACCAAAAGGTCTGTCATGATGGACCCGCCGCTTACCACCGTTTCACAGGATTTTTATTCAGCCGGAAAAGATGCAATTAAGCTTGCTAATGAGATTATGTCTGATGGATGTGTTGAGGGTGGAGTAATTCCCATTAATACAAAGGTCAGAAGTTCATGCGGTTGTGGCTATATTAAAAAGCAACGATTTATGCCTATTACTGATGCAGAAAGGACTAATCCTGAATTTTATGCTATTAAGGTGGCAGAAATTATTCGTGAAGAGATTCTTTCCACAGAAGTAAAAGAGTCAGTAGGGGATTATGCCTTTGATATTATTTATGATGCTATTTTCCATGATGTAATGATTGTTCAAGGCTTTACTCAGGAAACACTAACACCCTACACTGTGGTTAATCAGCTAAGAGAGCTTCTTAGCGGTGAATTAGGAAAATATATTTCTATTAATGCACTGTTTGGTACCTTTTCGGATTATATGTCTTCGTTAATTCATTCATCAAGAGATCACATGACAATGATTCTTTTATCGGACATATTATTAGAGGGAATGAATTTCCTTCAGGGATATTCAAGCAGGTTTCTGGATGAAATGAATACTCAGGTTGAGAAGCGTGGCTGGCAGTCGTCACTGATTGCAAGGAATATGATTCTCGCTGACGACAGTTTAGAGGGGATGTTGTATGCAGCCCTTAATAGACTGGAAATATCGGATGACTCTGATTTATACATTTATTTGTATGACGAACCGGTTAAACACGAAAAGGGTATTGAATGGACCGGGGGAAGAAGCCTATCTCTTGCAGCATATAAATCAAAAGCAGATGGAATAGTAACATTAAATGACAGTAGTAGGGTGAAAATCACAGATGATTTATTAGAACCTGTTAAAAAAGACATGGATTCGGATAATCAACACTATGCTGTTGCAAATATTTATCATGGTGATTATTCCTATGGAATACTTGTCAGTAGATTTGAAACTGATGATGTATTATTTGTATCCATGGCGGGAATGCAGATGGGTATTGCTTTAAACGAATATTATTTCTAAGTCGTGGCTCACTCTCCGAATGAGATATAGACTTAGACGGCTTTCACCGACAAATGAGGTGTATGAGGAGTATAATAAAAACCCCTGATTAGGGGTTTTTATTTTTTGCTTCTTCAGGTAATGCTGTCGGATATTTATTGAATAATAATTTAAGAATAATAGGTGTCGTAATACTTGAAACAATAATTAAAAGTATTACTGAGGTAAAATACACCGGCTCTAACAGACCTACAGATAGACCTTTTTGGGATACAATAAGAGCAACCTCACCTCGCGTCATCATACCAACACCAATCTTAAGTGAATCACCAAAGTTAAAACGACATACTTTTGCTACAAGTCCACAGGCAATGATTTTGGTTACAAGGGCTACAAGCACAAAACAGATGGAGAAGAAAAGTATCTCCGGCGAAAAATCAGCAATGTCGGTTTTGAGTCCTATGCTCGCAAAGAAAATAGGACCAAAGAGCATGTATGAGTTAACATCTGCTTTTCTTGCAATGTAATCAGAGTCCTGAATACTACAGAGAATGATACCGGCAAAGTAGGCTCCGGTAATATCTGCTATTCCAAAATACTTCTCGGCAATATATGCAAATGCGAAGCAGTAGGCAAGCCCGAAAATAGGGATTCTACGCTTGTGTGTCCATTTCTTATCAAAATATTTAAAGAGGTGGTAGGAAATAAAGCCTACAACAATTGAGAAAACAAAGAATAATACGGTCTTTAATACAACATTTCCTACATTGGAGTCAGGTGACTTAAAGCCAATAACAAAGGTAAGAACAATAATACCTATAATATCGTCGATTATGGCAGCCGCAAGAACTGTGGTACCCACGTTACTTTTTAGGTAGCCAAGCTCCTTTAGGGTTTCAACCGTGATACTGACAGATGTAGCAGTCATTATAACACCGGTGAATAGAGCTTTGTAAAATTCCAAATCACCTGTTGGTGCGTATCCGTAAAAGCAGGTATATAATAAATAGCCTCCTCCAAGAGGAATGAATACACCGGCACAGGCTATCAGGGTTGCAATAGGACCTGTTTTGAGAAGTTCCTTAAGATCTGTGCCAAGACCGGCAGAGAACATTAAGAGTACAACTCCGATTTCAGCCATCTGTAATAGAAAATCATTGGTGGATACAAGACCAAGAATACTGGGACCTACTATCAAGCCTGCAATAATCTCTCCGACTACCTGTGGAGCCTTACAGGTTCTGGCAAGAATTCCAAAGAGCTTTGCAAAGACAACTATAATTGCAAGACTACGAAAAATTTCAAATGTTTCCAAAATTGTCACCTCCGTGTTAATTGTTGTTTACACAATGATAGATTATATTAAATTACCTAATATAGTACAATGTTATAAATAACGATTTTCAGCGAAAAATTGTATGTTTTTTGTTTTAAACTGTATATAGGAAGTTTTATTAGCCATTAAATATGAATTTAAAATAAATATAGCTATTATTTTTTAATGTGCGTTGCACCAAGTGGCAAATTATGATAAAATTTTTGTTGTAATACTTTAATGTTTTAAAATTTTACAGTTATTAATTCGACGGTTTATGCGATTATGTTAATACTGTCGAGGGAATTTTGTTTATAAAATAAGGATATTAATCGGAAAGGGGTGCCATATGGGCGCTTATGACAATCTCAATGAGATGCAACTTGATGTTTTAAGAGAGATAGGAAATATCGGTTCAGGAAATGCCTGTACTGCTTTGGCTGTTTTGCTTGGAAGCTTTGTAGATATGTCTGTTCCGAATATTAGATTTCTTGACTTTGAGTCTGCCAAGGAATTTCTTGGAGGTTCTGACAGCCAGATTTTAGGAATTAAGATTGGCGTTAAGAGTGATTTAACCGGAATGATGTTCCATATTGTTAAGAAGGAATTTGCTGAGAAGATTATTAATACCTTCTATGAGAAATCGCTTACCACCATGGATGAGCTGAATGAAATGGATTTATCGGTTTTATCTGAAATGGGTAATATTACTTCCGGTGCCTATGCTAATTCCATTGCTACATTGACAGGTATGGTTGTTGATATCGAAGCTCCTGAACATCATATCAGCAGTGTGGAGGAGGTTCTTAAGATTCCTCTTCAGGCTTATGCTGAGGTAGGTGAGAAGATTCTTGTAATTGATGAACAATTCCTTATTGGCGATGATAAGATTAAGAGTAATATGATTTTGATTTTAGAAAACAGCTCCCTATATAAGTTATTCGAAAAGCTTGGTATATCAGGTTGAGGGGGCAGTTATGAATCAAAAGATTAAGACGGAAGCTGTGGATCATCTTTTCGATGCAATATTACAGATTAAGAATCGAGAAGAGTGTTATGTTTTCTTCGAGGATATATGTACCATAAATGAATTACTTTCTCTGTCTCAGCGATTCGAGGTTGCGACGATGCTAAGAGAGAAGAAGACTTATCTTGAAATTGCTGAGAAGACCGGGGCTTCTACGGCAACCATCAGCAGAGTCAATCGTTCATTGAACTATGGTAACGATGGTTATGATATGGTATTGGAACGAATGAAGGAGTCAGAATAGTTACATGTATATTTTACAGCAGCGAAATTACGCTGCTGTTTTTTTGAGTGATAAGGCGTCAAGCGGGAAATAATACCTTTTTCAGTAAGGAGATATAGATGAGTAACGTTATAGAAATGCTTAATGACAGACAAAGAGAGGCGGCATTATGTATTGATGGACCACTGTTAATACTTGCAGGCGCCGGTTCAGGTAAGACAAGAGTTCTTACTAACAGGATTGCATACATGATAGAAGAGTGTGGAATAAATCCTTGGAATATAATGGCAATTACTTTTACGAATAAGGCAGCAGGTGAGATGCGTCAGCGTGTGGACGATATGGTAGGATATGGTGCTGACAGTGTGTGGGTTGCGACTTTTCATAGCACATGTGTAAGAATATTGCGACGTTATATTGATAAAATAGGATATGATAACAATTTTACAATATATGACAGTGATGATCAGAAGACTGTTATGAAAGGAATATGTAAGCGTCTTCATATTGATACTAAGCAGTTTTCGGAAAAGTCATTTTTAGCGATGATTTCTCATGCTAAGGATGAGCTTAAGACTGCATCGGATGTTAAGAGAGATTCATTGGGAGATTATGGTTTGGAGCAGCTTGCAAGAGTATATCTTGAGTACGAGAAGGAATTAAAAAAGAGTAATGCTCTTGACTTTGATGATTTGCTACTTAAGACGGTGGAGTTGTTTAAGGCGTGGCCTGATATTCTTGAAGCTTATCAGGATCGTTTTAAGTACATTATGGTAGATGAATATCAGGATACTAACACAGTTCAATTTGAATTTATAAGACTTTTAGCGAATAAATACAGGAATATTTGTGTTGTTGGTGATGATGACCAGTCTATTTACAAGTTCAGAGGGGCAAATATTCGTAATATTCTTGACTTTGAGGATGTGTATAAGGATGCGAAGGTTGTTAAGTTAGAGCAGAATTATCGTTCTACTCAGAATATTCTGGATGCAGCCAATTCTGTTATTAAGAATAATATGGGGCGAAAGTCAAAGGCTCTGTGGACTGATAAGGGTGAAGGTAAGAAAATACATTTTCGCCAGTGCAGTTCTGCTTATGAAGAGGCTGAATATGTTGTTGATTCTATTATAAAAAGTAAAAATGACTGCAGCTTTGATTATAAAGACTCTGCTATCTTGTACAGAACTAATGCGCAGGCTCGTCTTATTGAAGAACAGCTTGTGATTTCAGGTATACCTTACAATGTTGTAGGCGGCGTTAATTTCTATGCCAGAAGGGAAATAAAGGATATTCTCTGTTATCTGAAAACAATTGATAATGCAAGGGATGATATTTCTGTTAAGCGAATTATTAATGTACCACGAAGAGGCATAGGAGCTACCACAATCAGTAAGGTTCAGGATTATGCTGACACTAAAGGAATATCATTTTATGATGCATTATGTGAGGCTGACTCAATTCCATCGCTAGGTAAGAGTGCATCTAAAATCAATTCTTTTGTAAATATGATTCAGGTTTTTAGGAGCAAGCTTGAGATATTATCCTTGGAACAGCTTGTTAATGAGGTTCTTGAAACTACAGAATATCTGGATAATCTGGATGCTGAGGATAAAGAAGATGAGAAGCAAAGACGCGAGAACATTGATGAATTAATTACAAAGGTTGTTGCATTTGAAGAGGAACAGGATGATGAGGTTTCGCTATCAAAATTTCTTGAAGAGGTAGCACTTGTTGCAGATATAGACAGTGTATCAGGCGATGATAATAAGGTATTGTTAATGACTTTGCATAGTGCTAAGGGACTTGAGTTCCCCAATGTATATCTTACCGGACTTGAGGATGGACTGTTTCCAAGTTATATGTCTATTACATCGGATGATCCTATGGATGTTGAGGAAGAAAGAAGATTATGTTATGTAGGTATTACCCGTGCTATGGATGAGCTTACGATAACCTGTGCCAGATCAAGGATGATGCGTGGTGAAACACAGTACAATGCGCCATCAAGATTTCTTAAGGAAATTCCTAACAATCTGCTGGATCTTAAGGTCCCTTCACTGTCATTGCGTGATACAGACAGAGTAGATCCTTCGAAGGAGGAATATACGAAAGAAATTTTTTCAAGAAAGCCTTATAGCGGAACAGTTATGCCTGTAAGCAACAAACCGGCAGCTACTTCTGCAAGAAACAGAAATGCCTATGCAAAACCATTTATTTTAGGAGCTAATTCAAAGAGTAGTTCTGTTTCATCTATAGCAGGTCAGAGTGAGGGCGTGATTAGGAAAAGCAATGGTTTTGTTAAAACGGTTGCTAAGCCTTCAATTTCACTTGGTAAGGATATTACGGCATCCGGTTCTCTTGAGTATGAAGTAGGTGATACTGTCAAACATGTAAAATTTGGTGAAGGTGTTGTCAAGAAAATAGAAAAGGGTGCAAGAGATTATGAGGTAACAGTTGATTTTAGTGGCTTTGGAATTAAGAAAATGTTTGCAGCGTTTGCGAAGCTTAAGAAAATATGATAAAATTTCTCTATAAGACATCTCTAATATGCGCAGATGAATGTGTCGAACTAAAGAGTGACGCGCATTTCACAGTCAAATACGTCCAGGCATATTTGGACTGTGAATGGGATTTTCACTTTTGGTTATACAGTGTGTCGTGTATGAGAGGATGAGAATAACTGATAATGTCAGATATTTAAGAAGAAATTCCATAATATATTTAAGGGGGTAATTGTTATGAGCTTTAATGGTTTGGATGATTTGGTAAAGAATGTTAAGGCCAACGATATACTTAGTGTTGTTAAGGCTAATGAGATTCTTAAGAAGCAGGAGGAAGAAGAGAAGAAATACAATAAGATTATTCTTATCTGTTCGATATTTGTTGCTGTAGTGGCGTTGATTGCTCTTGCATACGGAATCTATTGTTACTTCACTCCGGATTATCTGGATGATTTCGATGATGATTTTGATGATGAGTTCGATGATGAGTTTGACGACGATTTCTTCGAGGACGAAGAAGAATAATTGATAGAATTTGGCAAGTGTAAGAAAGAGGCTCTCGTTGAGAGTCTCTTTTAAGGTTAAAGGGTAAATCATATTGACTAAAGAATAACTGATAGCAGCCAGGTGATTCCAAAGCATAGGGGCTGGTGTAGAAGATATATAAGTAAGCTCTTTTTGCCAATGTAGCTAAGAAATGGGATTTTTATTGTACATATATTGGCAAGCTTTTGATTTTGCGGTAGAAGCTTTGCTAAAAAGTATCCTGTCAGGTACATAAACAGCCAGGGAAGCAGCGGAAAATAATCTGACGATACGAAGCTGTCTGTTGGAAAACCAAAGGGTATTAATAATTTCGATTTATACATTATGGATGGAAAATCAAAAAATCTAGTTCTGAAGGTTCCACAATATCCGTTAGGTAGGTGTCTAAAAATGGCAAATAGTGCGATATTGATTATTACACCAATTAGTGCTTGTGATTTTGATATACCATCCGGACATAGCTTTTGGATTAGTGCGTTTACCGGAAGCATAATAATCATGGCGCTTCCAAGGAAGGTCAGTACACCAAAGTAGATTGCTTCGGAAGGTATGAATATTACAGAAATAATTGTAATGATTAATCCAAACAGATTTATAATAAGTCCGTTTTTTAATGCATGCTTGCGTCCAAAGAACCACACAAAGCCTGAAATGAGGTTAAAGGTTATGCAGATGGATTGCTGCCAATAGTAGCAGCCGGAGTTTCTTATAAAGGAATAATCATTGTTAAAAATAATAAAATAGTCATAACAGGAATGATACAGCACCATACTTATTATGGTTAGTCCTCTTATTGCATCTATCAGGTGATAACGGGGTGTGGTATCCATATTGCCTCCATAATTATGTAGTAATACATATTTTTTACACGGTCGAAGCTGTTTCTTTATTTGCAGAGAAAGTGAGCCAATACAACTTAAGCTATGTTCGTGCTTATAGTAGAAATATGTATAAAGTAACAGTTCCATATTTAAGAAAATGATGTAATTGTTTGTGGGGTAAAGTTTATAATATCTCTTTGAGTGTGTCAAATGTTAATATATAGAAATAAATGTTACTATTCAGTAGCAGTCCTAAGCACTTGCTTTGTGACCGGTCAGGAACTGAACAGTAACAAATAAATAATTGATTGTCTAGGCGTACTTGAAGGCAGTGATAAATAAGGCGGGTTTAAGCGTCTTATTATTTGCCAAATGATGTGCTTATATCTAGCAGGAAAGATGGGTAAAGAAATGAAAAAAGGTGAAACATACGAAGGAATTGTTAGCAAGGTAATATTTCCTAATAAAGGAATTGTAGAAGTTGATGGGGAAAAATGCATTGTCAAGAATGTGGTTAAGGGACAGACTGTTAGCTTTATGGTTAATAAGAAGAAGGGTGGAAAATGTGAAGGTCGTCTTCTTAATGTTATCGAAAAATCATCTCAGGAGGTTACACCTAAATGTCCGCATTTTGAGCAATGTGGGGGATGCACTTATCTGAATCTGCCTTATGATAAACAGCTTGAAATGAAAGAAAATCAGGTAAGAGAGATTCTTGAACCGGTATATACCAAGTATTGTACCATAAATGGTACAGATTGTGATTTTGATTCTGTGTATGAAGGAATTAAAGCATCACCTGTTCAATATGAGTACAGAAATAAGATGGAGTTTTCCTTTGGCGATTCCTGTAAGGGCGGAGAACTGGAGCTTGGACTTCATAAGAGGGGCAGCTTCTATGATATTTTAAGCGTAAATAAGTGTCAGATAGTGGATGAGGATTATCGAAAGATACTTTTTGAAACATTGGCTTATTTTAGGGGAAAGGATGTTTCTTATTATCATAAAATTAACCATGAGGGTTTTTTGCGTCATCTTCTTGTTCGTAAAGCTGTTAAGACAGGTGAAATTCTTATTGATTTAGTGACATCAAGTCAGCTTCCTAAGGATACACCATGTACTCAGGTTAGTATTATTGATGACTGGAAGGAAGTTCTCCTTGAATTAGAAAGAAATCATGAGTTCAATGGAAAAATTAGCGGAATACTTTATACAATCAATGATTCTTTGTCAGATACCGTGATGAATGACAAAACTGAGATTTTGTACGGAGTTGATTACATTACGGAAGAGCTTTTGGGATTGAAGTTTAAAATCTCTCCATTTTCGTTTTTTCAGACGAATTCCTTATCAGCAGAGGTGTTGTACGACACTGCAAGAAATTATATTTTAGGTGCTGATTCTGAACTAAAGGAGTCTGATGCAAAGAAGGTGATTTTTGATTTGTATAGTGGCACCGGAACTATTGCGCAACTTCTTGCACCTGTGGCAAAAAAGGTAATTGGAGTAGAAATTGTAAGCGAGGCGGTTGATACGGCTAAAATAAATGCGTCATTTAATGGACTTAATAATTGCGGCTTCATTGCCGGAGATGTTCTTAAGGTATTAGATGAAATAGTGGATAGGCCTGACTTTATTGTACTTGACCCGCCACGGGATGGTGTTCATCCCAAGGCACTCAAGAAAATAATTGATTACGGCGTAGAAAATCTTCTTTACATTTCATGTAAGCCCACCTCACTTGCGAGAGACCTAGAAATGCTTATGGGAAACGGTTATATACCGAAAAGAATCTGCGCAATAGATCAATTCCCCGGAACGGTACACGTTGAAACGGTTGTCCTTCTTTCCAAGGGTGTGGTCGACAAGGATAATTATAGAAAATTGAAAGTCGATTTCTCTTTGGAGGATATGGATTTAACTGAGCTTAGGGGCAAAGCTACGTATGCTCAAGTGAAGGAATATATTTTG
>JAZQOI010000039.1:0-44780 GCA_045627745.1 Lachnospiraceae bacterium
GTGGTTTGGCACCTCGATGTCGGCTCATCGCATCCTGGGGCTGTAGCAGGTCCCAAGGGTTGGGCTGTTCGCCCATTAAAGCGGTACGCGAGCTGGGTTCAGAACGTCGTGAGACAGTTCGGTCCCTATCCGGCGCAGGCGTAGGATATTTGAGAGGAGCTGCCCTTAGTACGAGAGGACCGGGGTGGACGGACCACTGGTGTATCTGTTGGATACCAGATCCATGGGAGAGTAGCCAAGTCCGGCAGGGATAAACGCTGAAGGCATCTAAGCGTGAAGCCCCCCTCAAGATGAGATATCCCAGTAAGTAAGACCCCTTGAAGACTACAAGGTAGATAGGTCATAGGTGTAAGCACAGTAATGTGTTCAGCTGAATGTCACTAATAGGTCGAGGGCTTGTCCACGCTAGGAAGGAAGTCAGGAAGTGAGATTAGATCGTATTCAGTTTTCAAGGTACGAGATTTGGCCTAGTGGCTCAGTTGGTTAGAGCGCCGCCCTGTCACGGCGGAGGTCGTCGGTTCGAGTCCGATCTGGGTCGTCGGATAATTCCCAGATTATCCATTTTATGGGATCTTAGCTCAGCTGGGAGAGCATCTGCCTTACAAGCAGAGGGTCACAGGTTCGAGCCCTGTAGGTCCCACTTATGCCGATGTGGCTCAATTGGCAGAGCAGCTGATTTGTAATCAGCAGGTTATCGGTTCGAGTCCGATCATCGGCTTTTCTTAATTGAATATTAAGAATTTTGGGCAGATTCCCGAGTGGCCAAAGGGGACAGACTGTAAATCTGCTGGCGACGCCTTCGGTGGTTCGAATCCACCTCTGCCCACTAATTATTATCGCGGGGTGGAGCAGTCTGGAAGCTCGTCGGGCTCATAACCCGAAGGTCATAGGTTCAAATCCTATCCCCGCTACGGAAATTACGCAATCTTAATTGATTGCTTTTTTTTTACTTAATTTTTGTGTTTTTTTATATATGTATTAATTGAGGTTATTTTTAATGAATTCTGTATATTTTATTTTAATCTACTTATAGATTTATGTATAATTAACTGTGATTATGTACAAGGGGTCACTTGTAAAAGTTAATTCCACTTTGTAAGATTAAATTCCACCTTGTAGAAGTAATTTCCACAGTCGGAGTATGAGGGGTGGAAGTTAATTTTACAAATGAGGATTATGTACAAGGTATTTTGATGATTAATTATTTTACTTCAAAAAAAAGAAAGTTGATGTTATAATAGAAAAATGTATAGCTTAATTTAACATTGTAATATATACATTTTTGAATATTATATAGTTTGTTATTTTCAGTATATTACAAAAGGAAATATTATGAAGTTTTTGATTTTAGGTGCCGGTCCATCCGGTTTATCCTTTGCTAATAGATTATTAGATAATGGCATAAATGATTTCTTGGTTCTTGAGAAGGAGGATTCTGCAGGTGGTTTATGTAGAAGCTTGGATGTAGATGGAAGTCCTCTTGATATCGGTGGTGGTCATTTTTTAGATGTTCGAAACGAAAAGGTACTTAATTTTCTTTTTAAGTATATGCCGTTAGATGAATGGGATGAGTACGAGAGAGATTCAAGAATTGAGGTAAACAACACTGTAATAAATAGTCCTATTGAGGCTAATATATGGCAGATGAAGCTTGAGGATCAGGTTCAATATTTGAAAGCTATTGCAATTGCAGGCTGCAATCTTTCTGAACCAATGCCAGAAAAGTTTGTAGATTGGATCTATTGGAAATTAGGTAAGAAAATAGCTGATGATTATATGATTCCATATAATCAGAAAATGTTTGGTGAGAATCTTAATGAACTTGGTACATATTGGCTGAATAAATTACCTAATGTTTCTTTTGATGAGACCTTAATCAGTTGTCTTGAGAAAAAGGCATATGGTTCTCAACCGGCTCATTCTAAGTTCTATTATCCTAAGAATTATGGATATGGAGAGCTTTGGAATAGAATGGCTATAAATCTTGGTGAAAAGATACAATATGGTGTAAAGGTAAATAAGTTAAATATTAATACAAGAACAGTTAATGATTATTATTCTGCGGATTATATTATTAATACTGTTCCTTGGACTTCATTTGATATAGTAGGGCTTCAGGATAATTATTTATCTGATATTTCTTCCTTAAAATCAAGTTCCGTTGTGATTAATTACATTCCTAACAATCTTGATACTAAGGCTCAATGGATATATTATCCCGATTTAAGTTTAGATTATCATAGAATTTTAGTACGGCATAATTTCTGTCCACAATCAAAGGGCTATTGGACAGAGGCTAATTTAACAAGGTTTAATGAGAGCATTCATAAGGATTCATTCTATTATATTAATGAATATGCTTATCCATTAAATACTATTGGTAAACAGGAAAAAATGCAGTCATTACTTAATCGAGTTTCAAAGAATGGGGTATTTGGACTTGGTAGATGGGGTGAATGGCAGCATTATAATTCAGATGTTGTTGTATCCTTGGCAATGGATATGGCAGATAAAATGAATTCTTAAGTAACTTAGAGAAAAGCAATATTCAGTGATTAAAAAGAGTAATTGCTTCGCAATTTTAACGTAATAATTAATAGGGTTTGATTTATAAATATAAATCAGAAATTTGAGGTTATAGATTAATGAAAAAAACAATTATAGTAATGCCGGTGGCAAATGAAGAAACAACAATGGAGGGTGTTCTTCGACAAATTATGGAGCTTCCATACGATAATTTGTACGTATATCCGGTAATCGATTCCTATTCTAAAGATCGCACAGAAGAGATTATTAAGAAAATGGAGGAGAAGTATGATCGCATCAAATTGATTTTTTACAAAGAATCAAAGGGTGTAATTACTTGTTACCTTCATGGATTTAAAGTAGCTCTTGAGGATGGTGCGGAGCGTATCATTGAGATGGACGGCGGTGGGTCTCATCTTCCTAAACAAATTCCACAATTCATTGAAAAACTGGATGAGGGTTATGATTGTGTCTGGGGATCTAGGTTTATTCCCGGTGGAGATATTACAAATCAACCTTTGTACAGAAGAATACTTAGTGGTGGTGGTACTATTTTATCTAATTTTGTTCTTGGTACAAAATTAAAGGATATGACCAGTGGATTTGAGGCTTTTCAGAGGGATGTTCTTGTAAACATGGATTTAGATAAATTCATGTCTAGGGGACATATGTATCAGACTGAGATGCGTTATTACTGTAGAAAATATAATACGGTTGAGGTCCCCATTAATTATATCGGATCAAAGTCAAGTATTAAGCTTAAGTCAGTAACAGAAGCCTTGTCGTTATTGTTTAAGTTAAAGAAAAATGAAAAGAATGTAATGCTTAGGGAGAAGAATTAGTGAATTTTAATATAAAAAAATTTCCTGATTTAGAGGATACTTCCAATGTTAATAAATTAAAGGCAGGTTTACTTATTGTATTTGTGTTAATAATAACAGCACTTGCCTGGCAAAGTGATGATGCATATCATGCATATATTATGGCGAAGAACCTTGTGGATGGAAATGGTTTTGTATACAACGTTGGTGAAAGAGCATCTGCATCCTCCTGTCCGCTTTTTACGCTTGTAATTGCTTGCGGATATTTTGTTTTTAGAAATATGTTTTTGGTTTCTTTGCTTATATGTATTATTTTTTCTACATTGGCTGTAAAAATCATATTTTCTAATTTTTGTTTATCTAAAAAGCAGGTAATATTTACTTTTGTAGCTTTGGTATCAAGTACATGTTTTATTAGCTATACAACCAGTGGTTTAGAAAATTCAATGTTGTTTTTTCTTGCTGCTTGTTTTTTGAAGGTATATTTATTAAATGAAAGTTATAATTCAAAGAATTTATTAATTCTTGCTATATTGATTTCTCTTATTGCTATGACAAGAATGGATGCAGTTCTTCTATTTGTTCCAATGGTTTTATATGTATATTTGGCAAAAAGAGATAATGTTTCATTTATTAAGGCTGTATTTATTGGTATTTTAGGATTGCTGCCATTTATTTTTTGGTTATTGTTTTCAACCTTTTATTTTGGTTTTCCTATTCCCAATACAGCATTTGTTAAGCTGGGAACAAATATTCCCAAAATTGAATATCTAAGAAGAGGAATTGACTACATATTAACCTCCTTTACCTTCGATGCAGTGTTGTTCTATGTACCAATATTTATGATTATATTCACTGTTCTTAGTAAGAAATTCAGATATATATATTTATGTCTTGGAGTATTACTATATATGTCTTATGTTGTGTATATCGGAGGAGATTTCATGGTAGGAAGACATTTTACTGTGGGATTTTTTATGTCGGTAATATGTTTCCTTGATATACAGAATAGGGAAATAGTTTGTAATGAAAAATGGAGAAGATTAAACAGTTGTTATTATATAGCTATGATAGTTGTTATTGTTTTGACTTTTATATTTAGATCTAATATAAATTTATTTGAAAATGGTGGTTCTCAGATAGCAGATGAAAGGGCCGGTTATTTTAAGTATACAAGTCTGTATAACAATACCGTATCATATATTAATAATAAAGATATGGTAATAAGAGATGCCTGGAATGAAGAAGGTGTTGAAGAATTACGTAGTAAGGGCTTTAAGGGTGGAATTCTTGTAATGGTTCCAGGAATAACAATGTACTATAATTCTGATTTATATCTAAATGATTTATATGCTTTAGGAGATCCATTCCTTTCTAAGCTACCTGCAGTAAGAGAGAATGACTGGAGAATCGGTCATATGTGGAGAGAAGCTCCGGTTGGATATATTGAATCTGTATTATACGGGGATAACCAGATAAAGGATGAAAGTCTTAAGGAATATTATGAAATAATTAAACTTATAACACGGGGGCCTCTGTGGGATAAGGAGAGAATAAAGGCAGTAATAGATATTAATCTTGGAAAGTATGATTACTTAATCGATAATTATAAGAAGACCTTAGATGATAATTGTCATCAGATTACAGATGAATATTATTTAAGCAGATAGAATAAGGCAGCTTATTATTAATCGTGAAAAGTCAGGATGTTTACAGTTTGCCTTGTTATCGGTCAGAGACTGAGGGGTAACTTAATTGTTTTAAGGGAGACAAAACTATATGAAAGAAAAAACAAATAAAAATATTTATATTATGGCAATATTATATATTGTTTTAGGATTGATTTTATGTATATTTCCTTCGCTTACAGCAAATGTTATTTGTTATATTCTTGCAGGTATAGCTGTAGTTGTTGGAATTATTAATCTTGTAATTTATTTTAAAAAGGATGTAGTTGATACTGTTTACAGATATGATTTTGTGAATGGTATTATGTTTATTGTTATAGGAGTTATTCTATTTATCAAAGCAAGTCTTGTATTGACACTTATTCCGATGCTTATGGGTATTTTGATTTTGGGCAATGGAGTTGTTAAAATGCAACATGCAATTGATCTTAAGAGATTTGATTTTAGCGGATGGATATATGTATTAATTATTTCGTTATTATGCTTATCAGTAGGATTTCTTCTTGTATTACAACCACAATTTATAATAAATGCTATTATAGTTATTCTCGGTGTAAGTTTTATTTTCTGTGGGGTAACGGATTTAATAACATTCTTTATGTTGTCAAAGCAGGCTAAGAATTACGAAAAAAATACAGTTGATAGTACGGAAGAAGCTAAAAAGGAAGAGGTTGTTGATTCTTCTGTTGTCGAAGAATAATAGGATTTAACAATAATTTATGTAGGGAATTAGTATAGGATGGGTAAGATTTATTATATTCTCGGTAAGAGTTCTTCCGGTAAGGATACAATATATAAAAGGCTTTTAAACAGTAATCTTAAGCTAAATAATATTGTTATGTATACCACAAGACCTAAAAGGGATGGAGAAATAGATAAAGTTACATACAACTATGTAAATGAAAAAGAATATCTTGATATAAAAAATAAGGGATTGCTTATTGAAGAGCGTTCATACGATACAGTTTATGGGATATGGCGATATTTTACTGTTAAGGATGAGCAGATTGATTTGACTAAAAATAATTACCTTATAATAGGTGTTCTTGATTCATTTGTTTCAACAAAAGAATATTTTGGTGAGGACATAGTTGTGCCAATATATATTGAGGTTGAAGACGGCGAAAGATTGAGAAGAGCCTTAAAGCGAGAAATGAAACCTCAAAATCATAAGTATGCTGAAATGTGTAGAAGGTTTTTATCAGATACAGAGGATTTTGCAGAAGAAAAGCTGATTAAGGCTGGGATTACACGTAGATTTATTAATGAAGATTTAGATGATTGTATTGCTGAAGTAAAGTCATTTATAACCGACGATGTTAAGAATCATGGTGCTATTACCACAGTCTAATATCAAGTAAATCGGTATATTAAAATTAGTACATTTGGTTTAGATTAACTACACCGTATTACTTGCCTGTTTTTGCAATATCACAGATTCAAAAAGCCTTAGCATACTGCCACTATGCCTACGTTTTTTAAACTTCACTCTTAAAAAACCTTCTTTGTAAATGGCATGGTTATTTAGAAATCAATATACCGGATGTGGGTAGTACATTTTAATTGATTAGATGAGTAAATAATTTAAGTCGTGAGACTTTTAGTATCAAGGGCACAGATAAGGAGGATTTTGATATGGATATGAAAATAAATCAAATGCTTCCAACCCAGTCAACAACAGAACAGACTAATCAGACTAATCAGATAGATGACCAGTTTAAGTTTACATTAATGAGCCATATAGATGATGCAGGTCTTAAGGAACGTCTGAATGCAATGTTTGATGATATTCTTATGCAAGGTAAGAAAATATCAAAACATATGGATGTTAAGGATATGAAGAAATACAGAACCTTAATTAAGGAATTTCTTAATGAGGTGGTAAATCGTTCACATAAATTTTCAAGAGAAAACTTCCTTGATAGAAGAGGAAGACACAGAGTATATGGAATTATAAGATTAATTGATGAGAATTTAGATGCCTTGGCTGGTGAATTAATGAAGGAAGAAAAAGATCAGATTGCTATTCTTGGCAAAATAGATGAAATACGAGGATTATTGTTAGATATTTTTACATGAGGTGATTTGATTGGCAAAATTTAGCGATATAATCGGACAGGAAAAAATAAAAGAACAGCTTAAATCGGCAATTATCAATAATACTGTTTCTCATGCATACATAATAAATGGTGAGAAGGATAGTGGTAAGGAATTTATAGCCAATACCTTTGCAATGGCACTTCAGTGTCAGGGTGATGGAGTGGAGCCCTGTATGGAATGTCATTCCTGTAAGCAGGCAATTACTAACAATCATCCTGATATTTATATGGTTACACATGAAAAACCTAATACAATCGGTGTTGCAGACATAAGAAATCAGGTAGTTAATGATGTAGTGATTAAGCCCTACAATGGAAAAAAGAAAATATATATTATAAATGATGCAGAAAAAATGACAGTTCAGGCTCAGAATACCCTACTTAAAACTCTTGAAGAGCCACCTGAGTATACGGTTATTCTGTTGCTGACAAGCAATGTTTCTTCACTTCTTCCAACTATTATTTCAAGAAGTGTTGTATTAAATATGAAACCGGTTGAGGATAAGGTAATCCGCAAGTATTTAATGGAAATAATTAGAGTTCCGGATTATCAGGCTGATATATGTGTTGCATTTGCCAGAGGAAATGTAGGAAAAGCTAAGCACCTTGCAACAAGTGAGGATTTTGAGAAGATTAAGAATGAAGCAATAAGTGTTCTTAAGAACATCCATGATTGTGATATGGATGATTTTATATTGTCTGTAAAAAATATTAACGCTTATAAGGTTAATATTGATGATTATTTAGACCTTATTACTATTTGGTACAGAGATATATTGATGTATAAAGCAGTAGGTGATGGAAGTAATCTCATTTTCAGGGATGAATTAAGGACAATCAAAGAAAAATCCAATCAAAGCACCTATGAAGGAATTGAGAGAGTTTTAGAAGGAATAAAAAAAACAAAAGACAGATTGAATGCAAATGTCAATTTTGAATTGGCTATGGAGCTTCTTTTGTTAACTATAAAGGAGAACTAGAATGACGAGAATAATAGGAATACGTTTTAGAACGGCGGGAAAGATATATAATTTTAACCCCGGTGAGCTTGAATTTAAAAGGGGTGATCACGTTATTGTAGAAACGGCCCGTGGTGTGGAATATGGTACTGTAGTAATTCCTCCAAAGGATATAGATGATGAGAAGATTAAGCAGCCTCTTAAGTCTATAATCAGAAAGGCAACAGTGGAGGATGATAATATAGAAAAGGCAAATCGTGATAAGGAAAAAAATGCCTTTAAGATATGTCAGGAGAAAATTAGAAAACACAATTTAGAGATGAAGCTTATAGATGCAGAATATACCTTTGATAATAACAAGGTTTTGTTCTATTTTACGGCTGATGGAAGAATTGATTTTAGAGAGCTTGTAAAGGATTTGGCATCTGTATTTAGAACAAGAATAGAGTTAAGACAGATAGGAGTTCGTGATGAAACCAAAATACTTGGAGGTATCGGTTTCTGCGGAAGACCTCTTTGCTGTCATTCATATTTGTCTGATTTTGTTCCGGTTTCTATAAAAATGGCTAAGGAGCAGAATATTTCTCTTAATCCCACTAAGATTTCGGGAATTTGTGGTAGATTGATGTGCTGTCTTAAAAATGAAGAAGAAACCTACGAGGAGTTAAACAAAAATCTACCTAATATTGGAGATATCGTTACAACTGCTGATGGACTTAAGGGTGAGGTTTCATCTGTAAATGTATTAAGACAGCTTGTTAAGGTAATAGTGGATGTTGCTGATGAGAAGGAAATAAAGGAATACAAGGTTTCAGAGCTTAAATTCAAGCCAAGACACAGGAAGGATCATAAGGATAAGAACCAATCTGAGACAGAGGAAGAATTAAGAGCACTCGAGAATCTTGAGAAAAAGGAAGGAAAGTCAAAGCTTGATGACGATTGAGCTTAAGGAAAATGAAAGAATAGATGATTTAAACAGAAACGGATATTCCATCATTCAAAACGAAAACAGGTTTTGTTTTGGAATGGATGCTGTTCTTCTGTCCGGCTTTGCCACTGTAAAAGAAGGTGAGACCGTTCTTGATATTGGAACCGGCACAGGAATAATTCCTATTCTGTTGGAAGCTAAAACAAAGGGCAAACACTTTACTGCCATAGAAATTCAAGAAGATAGTGCCGATATGGCAAAAAGAAGTGTTGAATTAAATAATCTTACAGATAAAATAGATATTATCTGTGGAGATATAAAGGATGCAAAAGCAATTTTTAAACCGGCTGAATTTGATGTAATTACGACAAATCCACCCTATATGATTGGTGAGCATGGTCTTGTAGGTGAAAATATAGAAAAAAATATTGCAAGACATGAGATATGCTGTACACTGGATGACATTATTAAGCAAAGTAGCTATTTGTTACCGCCTAAAGGGCGATTTTACATGGTTCACAGGCCTTTTAGACTTGTTGAGATATTTAATACCATGACAAAATATCATATAGAACCAAAAAGAATGCAGCTTGTTTATCCCTATGTAAACAAAGAGCCAAATATGGTACTTATTGAAGGTTATAAGGGTGCAAAATCACGACTGACTATAGAAAAGCCCCTTGTTGTATATAATGAAGCCGGTGTATACAATCAGGACATATATGATATATACGGATATTAAAGTGTTAGTTAAGGCACCGTTGATGGTCAGGGATTGAACGGTAACAGAGAGAGATTTACCGGTAGTAGCAAAAGGGACAAAAATGAATGCAAAACAGGGAATATTATATTTGTGTGCAACTCCCATAGGAAATCTGTCAGATATGACATATAGAATAGAGGAAACCTTAAGGTCTGTGGATTTAATTGGGGCGGAGGATACAAGAAACAGCATTAAGCTTCTTAATTATTTTGATATTAAGACACCGCTTACAAGTTACCATGAATATAACAAATATGATAAAGCTGAGGAATTAATAGGAATTCTTAGGTCAGGTAAGGATGTAGCACTTATTACTGATGCAGGTACACCGGGTATATCAGATCCCGGAGAAGTACTTGTTAAGCGCTGTTTGGAAGAAGGGATAAGGGTAACAAGCCTTCCGGGTGCCTGTGCATTAATAACAGCATTGACAATGTCAGGTCTTAAAACAAGGCGATTTTGCTTTGAAGCTTTTCTTCCTTCAGATAAAAATGAAAGAAAGGACATTCTTTCAGAGCTTAAAGATGAAACGAGAACTATTATTTTATATGAGGCACCGCATCATCTTAAGAAAACCCTAGAAGAGCTTTTAGGGGCTTTAGGTGACAGAAAAATTGCCCTTTGCAGAGAGTTGACCAAAAAATTTGAAGAGGTATTACAGTTTTCACTGTCAGAGGCAATTGATTATTATAAAAATAATGAGCCAAGAGGCGAATACGTCATTTGTATAGAGGGAAAGGATATAAAGGAAATAAAAAAGCAGCAGGAGGAATCCTGGCTTAATCTCTCTCTCGAAGAACATATGGCTATGTATGAGGAAAATGGAATAGATAGAAAAGAAGCCATGAGAATGGTGGCAAAGGACAGAGGAATTAAAAAGAGAGATGTTTATAATGCTCTTTTAAATAATTAAAATTATCTGCATAAAAAATGTAGTGATGCATATACGAAAGGGGAAGCTTTATGGAAAATAAAGGAAAGTATTATATTACAACAGCAATAGCATACACTTCAGGTAAGCCACATATTGGTAATACATATGAGGCTGTTCTTGCTGACAGTATTGCCAGATTTAAGAGACTGGAGGGCTATGACGTTCATTTTCAGACTGGAACTGATGAGCATGGTCAGAAAATTGAAGAAAAGGCAAATGCCAAGGGCGTTACTCCTAAGGAATTTGTTGATGATGTATCGGGAGTAGTAAAAAATCTCTGGGATATGATGAATACTTCATACGATCGTTTTATTAGAACTACTGATAAGGACCATGAAAAGCAGGTACAGAAAATATTTAAAAAGCTTTACGATCAGGGAGATATTTATAAGAGCTCATACGAAGGTATGTATTGTACTCCCTGTGAGTCTTTTTGGACAGAGTCACAGCTTGTAGATGGAAAGTGTCCTGATTGCGGAAGAGAGGTTAAGCCTGCAAAGGAGGAGGCATATTTCTTTAGAATGAGTAAATATGCTGACAGACTTATTGAGCATATTAATACACACCCTGAATTTATTCAGCCTGTATCAAGAAAAAATGAAATGATGAACAATTTCCTTCTTCCGGGCTTACAGGATTTGTGTGTTTCAAGAACCTCATTTAAATGGGGTATTCCTGTAGATTTTGATGATAAGCATGTTGTTTATGTATGGCTTGATGCTCTTACAAATTATATTACAGGTATTGGTTATGATGCAGACGGCAATTCTTCTGATTTATATAATAAGAACTGGCCTGCAGATCTTCATTTGATAGGGAAGGATATTGTAAGATTCCATACTATCTACTGGCCTATATTCTTAATGGCACTGGGTGAGGAGCTTCCTAAGCAGGTATTTGGCCATCCATGGTTATTACAGGGTGGAGAAAAAATGAGCAAATCAAGAGGAAATGTAATTTATGCAGACGATTTGGTAAGATTGTTTGGTGTAGATGCAACAAGATTTTTTGTTCTTCATGAAATGCCTTACGAAAATGACGGAATAATTACCTGGGAGTTGGTAGTTGAGAGATATAATTCAGAGCTTGCAAATGTATTAGGTAATCTTGTAAGCAGAACAATCTCTATGAGTAATAAATATTTTGACGGTTTTGTAAGTGCAACCGGTGAAAAAGAGCCTGTAGATGACGAATTGAAGGCTGTTGTAACCGGCTGTAGGGATAAAGTCACAGAAAAAATGAACTCTATGAGAGTAGCAGATGCTCTTACAGAAGTATTTACTTTATTCAGAAGATGCAATAAATACATTGATGAGACAGAACCCTGGGTACTTGCTAAGTCAGAGGACAAGAAAAATAGATTATCAGAGGTTCTTTACAATCTTGTGGAATCAATTGTAATAGGTGCAAATCTTCTTAAGCCTTTTATGCCTGAAACCTCAGAAAAGATTCTTATGGAGCTTAAGGGTACTGAGAGAGATTATGATTTATTAAATGAATATGGCTTAACATCTCCCGGAACAAAGGTTGTTGAAAAGCCGGAAATGTTGTTTGCAAGACTTGATGTTAATGAAATAATGAAACAGGTAGAAGAAATCAGAGCTTCTCAGAAGGCTGAATACGAAAAGGAAAATGGTATTACAAGCGAAGAAAAGCAAGAGGAAGCAGTTATTGATATAGAGAAAAAGCCGGAAATCAGCTATGATGACTTTGCTAAAATGCAATTTCAGGTTGGTGAGATTATAGAGTGTGAGGAGGTTAAGAAATCAAAGAAGCTTCTATGCTCTAAGGTAAAGATAGGCAGTGAGATTAAACAGATTGTATCCGGAATTAAGGCGTATTATAAACCTGAGGAAATGGTTGGTAAAAAGGTAATGGTACTTGTAAATCTTAAGCCCGCGACTCTTGCAGGTGTACTTTCGGAAGGAATGCTTTTATGTGCGGAGGATGCAGAGGGTAATCTTGCATTAATGACTCCGGAGAAAGAGATGCCAAGTGGTGCGGAGATTTGTTAGTGCCTTAATTATAGAGGGATTATTAAGGTTTTTTATTTAAGGAGGATTATTATGAAAAAGGTATTATCATTATTATTAACTTGTACATTGTCATTAAGTATGACAGTAAGTGCATTTGCAACAGATACAATTAAAGTTGAAGAAGCTTCTGTGGAGAGTACAGAAGAGGTAGCTGTTCCGGTAGAAAAGGAGGATGAAGCTGTTAATGATAAAACGGCAGAGCCAACAGAAGCACCAACACCTACGCCAACACCTACACCAACACCTACACCAACACCTGCTCCAACAGAGGCTGTTACTCCTACACCTACACCTGTACCGACAGAGGCTGTTACCCCTACCCCTACACCGATTCCGAGTGGTGAAGGATCAACTCCTGATAATGCATTAGTAACAGATAATACAGTTGCTATTACAGAAAACAAGGCATATATTGCACTTGGTTCTGACCTTAGCGCAGATCAAAGAGCTACGGTTCTTGGTTTAATGGGAATTAAGGAGGAAGAGCTTGCTAATTATGATGTTGTTTATGTAACAAATGCAGAGGAGCATCAGAGTCTTGATACATATATTGCTTCATCTGTAATAGGTACAAAGTCACTTTCATCTGTTATTGTAAAGCCTGCAGAAGAAGGACATGGTGTGGTTGTTACTACAAAGAACATAAATTATTGTACAGAGAATATGTATAGAAATGCTCTTATTACAGCCGGTGTTGAAAATGCAGAAATTATGGTTGTAGCACCTTCACAGATATCAGGTACAGCAGCTCTTATAGGTGCACTTAAGGCATATGAACATATGTCAGGTCAGAATGTTTCAGACAAGGCACTTGATACTGCCCTTAATGAGCTTGTTACAACAGGTGAATTATCACAGGCTGTAGGAAGTACATCACAGGCAGAGGAGATTATTTCATATGTTAAGGCGCAGATTGCAGCAAATGACCTTGATACAAAGGAAGAAATTGAAGCTGCAATTCGTCAGGGAATGAAGGATCTTAATGTTACTCTTGCAGAAGAGGATATTAAAAAGACAGTAGATTTAATGATGAAAATAAAGGAAATGGGTATTGATTTTAATGTACTTGCAGAACAGGCAGATGATATTTATGCAAAGTATAAGGATAAAATCGATGCAGGTACATTCAGTATTGATGATGTGAATCTTGAGGATTTAGGTTTAGGAAAGCTTGTTAAAAATGCAGTAGGTGGTTTTCTTAAGGATGTTGGCGACACAGTAAAGAGTTTCTTTGGTGGTCTGTTCTCTAAGTGGAAATAAAATGGATAAAAATTCGTATGAAATTAGACCAATAAAACAATGTGAATGGGAAGATGCAATGAACCTGGCATGGGATACTTTTCTGTTATATGAAGCACCTGAGTATTCCATGCTTGGTGTTCATAATTTTAAGAAGTTTGTTAAGGATCCAATACTTAAAAAAATGTTTCTTTCCGGAGAGTATTATGCAGTCGGAGCATTTGTTAATGACAGAATTGTTGGAATTATAAGTGTACGTAGTCTTCATCATATATCGCTGCTGTTTGTTGATACTGATTTTCATAAAAAGGGTATTGCAACGGCTCTTATGAAACGATGTATTAGGGATGTACGATTAAAGGGAGAAAGCTATTTAACAGTTAATGCTTCACCCTATGCAGTTGGATTTTACCATAAAATAGGATTTATTGATTTAACTGAGGAAACTGAAAAGGATGGAATTAAATTTACTCCGATGAAGCTTCAATTATAATTATGCAGTACAGAAAAGATGGATGTATTGTTTGAAAATATTAATACAAAAAAAATAATATCTGTTAATGGCGGTTTAATTAATATGTATTTGCAATTCTGTTGAAATTGAAATATAATAATTTTATAATTGTGTGTTTTTTGATGCCAAATGTGACGAGGATTAGAAAATACGCTGAAAGGTTGTTATGGGCAAGATTTTTAATTTAGATAGTCCGTTTACTCAGTTTATGAATAGAGTTGCGGATTTGATGATACTAAATGTGGTAATGATAATTTGTTCATTACCGATTGTAACTATAGGTGCATCTATTACAGCAACCTATTATGTTACGTTAAAAATGGTTAGAAATGAAGAATCATATATAGTTAAGAGTTTTTTCAAGTCTTTTAAACAGAATTTTGTACAGGCAACTGTAATATGGTTGCTTACACTTCTGGCAGGGGGAGTATTCGTAATTGATTATATGATTGTTACCGGTAGAATTGGTAACATAAATATTACTGGTAGTACTATGGCTAGTGTTATGCAGGTACTGCTTATTATGGTCTTTATTGTTTATACATTTTCTTTTATTTATGTTTTTCCGATATTATCGAAGTTTGATAATACCACTAAGAATACGATAAAGAATGCCTTTTTAATGAGTGTAAGGCATTTTCCAACAACTCTTGTATGTCTTATTGTTACATTAGTGGCAGCAGTTTTGTGGTGGTTCTTAGGATTTGTTAAGTTAATATCTGTAATGATTTTATTTAGTCTTGTTTGTTATATTAATTCTCTTCTGTTTGTGAAGGTGTTTGACAATTATATTCCTAAGTCGGAAGAGGAAGATATTACGGAAAGTGTAGAAGGTTTAACGGAGTAGCTTATTAACATGTTTTGGGAGATTACATGGGTATGGCGAATAAGAAAAAGAACAATCAGTCCTTTGTATTTCTGGTTGTTCCCACAATAATATTGATTGTTGGCATTCTTTTTATTCTTGTAAATTACTCGTCAAATATTCAGGAAAATGAAGAAGACGATATTATTGAAGGATATAGAAATAATGCTCATATAGTGGCTGATTATTATTCCTCTGAGGTATACATGATTGGTAATATGGCGAATATGTTGTCAACTCGTGTGTCTTCGTATTTCGATTATTTCTGTGATGATAATGTTAATTTGTTATCATCGGCTGTAAAGCAGTTGGATCTTGATGCGGCCTATATTATGAAAAGTGATGGAAGTGTCATGAGTAATAAAGGCGTTGAATACGATACTATAAATGATGTAGCTGCAGATATTGTAGTAGGTCAATCCGAGCAGGATACTCAGATTGTTATTACATCTAATGGTGATAGAATTCGTTATATCTTGGCTAATTTTGCTGAAGGTGCAGTTATTCTTAAGTGCACACCTAAGAAGCTTTATGATATTGAATCAAGTAAACTAGATTCTAAAACAGTAACATACCTTTTAGTAAGCTCCACAGGTGTGATAATAGATTCTACAGGTGTATATTCAAAGGAATTTAAACAGGGAGTAAATCTTTTTGATTATTTAGAGGGTGCCACTTACGGAAAGAACAGCAAGGAAACCTTATTAAAGGGTAATTTAGAGAATGAAAATCCAGGAGAAATATTTGCAACTCCGACAGATGGCGTATCTAAGTATTTTATTTATGAGCCTGTGGGAGAATATAAGACCTCGGTTATGATTGTTGTGGATGAGGAGCAGATAAGATCTGTTGCAGATAAAAATATTGCAAAAACAAAGGCCATGGTACTTGAGGTTGTTCTTCTAATTGCAGTATTTATGATAATAGTAATTGTTGTAAGTATTATTAGTGCTTCAAGATATTCTAAGACTAACAGAGAGCTTAGAGAACAGGCAGAAACTGATTTGTTAACTGATTTGTACAACAAAGTTGCAACAGAAACAAAGATTAAGGAATATCTGGCTAATGAAGGAAAGAACAAAAAGTCATTAATGTTTGTCCTTGATATAGATAATTTTAAGAAGATTAATGATACCATGGGTCATGCATTTGGTGACGAGGTATTAAGTACGCTGGGTCATCAGTTAAAAAGTGAGTTTAGAATTAATGATATAATCGGTAGAACCGGTGGAGATGAATTTATAATTTTCCTTAAGGATTTAAAGGATGATGTTGTTCTTAAAAGGGAAGCTGACAGAGTGGCAGCATTTTTCAGAAACTTTAAGGTGGGAGAATATACGAAATATTCTGCAACGGCAAGTATTGGTGCTGTAGAAATACCAAATGATGGTGATGACTTTGAAACCTTGTACAAAGAAGCTGATAAAGCATTATATAAGGCAAAGAAGCGTGGTAAGAACCAGATGGCGTTCTATAGGGAGGTATTAGAGGATAATAATGATTCAATGGTTGCACCTATTATGGATCAGTTAATGGATGGATATAAAAAGGATGAGGAAGCTATAAAAGAAGAAAATACGGAAGCTAAGGAAGCAGAAAACATCCAAAAGCCTGTTGAAAGCAAAACAGTGGAGGAACCTAAGCCGGTAAAGAAAAAGATTGTAAAATATATTGTTAAAAAGGATACAAATGGCAATATAATAGAAAAAATTCCTGTAGATGAACAGGGAAGACGGCTTAAAAAGAATGAAGCAGGAAAGTATGTAGTAGATACAGATGCTCCAAAGAAAAAAGTTGTAAAAAAGGTCGTTAAAAAGAAAAGTGTAGATGTTAAGGAAGAAGCCTCATTAGTAAGTTAGAAAGGAAGTAGCAAGGGACTACTTCTTTTTCTTTGGGCAGGATGTATATAAACCATAAGAAATTTTGGTAAAGAGTGTTATTTCTACACAATAGGACATTTGATATACTTTTCTTAGTTAATGAGTGCACAGCACTGTTGTAAATTTAGGAGGGTATTTAAATGGCTAGTTTATCATTAAAGGATATTTGTAAGGTATATCCTAATGGGTTTGAAGCAGTAAAGAATTTTAATCTTGAGATTGAAGACAAAGAATTTATTATTTTCGTAGGACCTTCAGGTTGTGGTAAATCTACAACACTTCGTATGATTGCAGGTCTTGAGGAAATTTCATCCGGTGAATTAAGAATTGAGGACAGATTAGTAAACGATGTGGAGCCAAAGGACAGAGATATTGCTATGGTTTTCCAGAACTACGCTCTGTATCCACATATGACAGTATATGATAATATGGCATTTGGTCTTAAATTAAGAAAGGTTCCAAAGGACGAAATCGATAAATTGGTTAAGGAAGCAGCAAGAATACTTGATCTTACCAATCTTCTTGATCGTAAGCCAAAGGCTTTGTCCGGTGGTCAGAGACAGCGAGTTGCTATGGGACGTGCAATTGTTCGTAATCCTAAGGTATTCCTTATGGATGAGCCTCTTTCTAACCTTGATGCTAAGCTTCGTGTTCAGATGCGTATAGAGATTGCTAAGCTTCATCAGAGACTTGGAACCACCATTATTTACGTTACACATGACCAGACAGAGGCTATGACTCTTGGTACAAGAATCGTTGTTATGAAGGATGGTGTTATACAGCAGGTTGATACACCA
Source organism: Lachnospiraceae bacterium (assembly GCA_045627745.1). Taxonomy (GTDB): domain Bacteria; phylum Bacillota; class Clostridia; order Lachnospirales; family Lachnospiraceae; genus UBA2868. The sequence goes on from JAZQOI010000039.1 coordinate 18,050, forward strand.
CAGAATCTGTATGATAAGCCAAATAACTTATTTGTAGCAGGATTTATGGGTTCACCTCAAATGAACTTCCTTAATGCAGAGGTAGAAGTTAACGGCGATGTAGCAAGCCTTAAGGTTGCAGGAAAGTCAATTCCTCTTCCTCCTGCTAAGTCAAAGAAGCTTATTGAAGGTGGATATGCCGGAAAAGAGGTTACATTTGGTATTCGTCCTGAGGATGTATATGATTCACAGATGTTTATTGAAACATCACCTCAGAGTGTATTTGAATCAACTGTTAAGGTATTCGAGCTTCTTGGTGCTGAGGTATATCTGTACTTTGATCTTGAAGAGTTCCCTATTACAGCAAGAGTTGATCCCCGTACTACAGCAAAGGTTGGCGATACAATCAAATTTGCACTGGATGTTGAGAAGATTCACGTATTTGACAAGGATACAGAAAAGACTATTACAAACTAATATGTTTTATAATCTAAAGAGACTCCGTAGGGGGTCTCTTTTATGCTATACTATAGCTATGGATGAAATAGTTTTAAGTTACTATTTGTAAAAAATAATTGTAGGCAGGTATAATAATGATTTCAAATCAAATAATTTATAATTGTATATGCGAAATTAATGAGATTTCAAAGGTAGAATTTGTAGTAACTGATGCAATAGCTAATCCAATAGCTCAGACAGACAAGGCAATGGTACCTGAAAAGAAGGTGATTTTGGCATTTTTAGAGTCATCTGCTGATATACAGGAGATATCAGGTTCTTTGCTATTTAAGGTATATGAGAATAATGTACCCGGTTATGTATTACTCGCTCAGGGAACAGATGAAGCATTCCTTGTAGGTAAAATCGTAGTATCACAGCTACAGAACCTGATTGTTGCATATAAGGAAAAGGTGGATAAAAACAGTTTCTATCAGAATCTTCTTCTTGATAATCTTCTTCTTGTAGATATATATAGTCGTGCTCAGAAGCTCCGTATTGACGTTGTAAAGCCCAGATGTGTATATGTAATAGAAACTAAGACAGAAAAGAATATGGAGGCTTTAGAGACCGTTAAGGAGCTTGTATATTCCCAAATGGGGGATTTTGTAACATCAGTTGACGAAACCCATATTATATTGATTAAAGTACTAAAAGAGGGATACACCGGTGATGATATAGAAGAAACTGCATATATGCTAAAGGATATGCTGAATTCAGAAGTAATGATGGATGTAAAAATAGCATATGGTTCAGTTGCAAACGAAATTAAAGGGTTATCAAAGGCATATAAAGAAGCAAATATGGCACTTGATGTAGGAAAAATATTTTATGCGGAAAAAGCTATAGTGGCATACGAAACGCTAGGCATAGGAAGATTAATATATCAGCTGCCTGTTAATCTGTGCAAGATGTTTACCAATGAAATTTTTGGCGAAGAATTTCCTGAAGAGATAGATGATGAAATAATATTTACGGTTATGAAGTTTTTTGAGAACAATTTGAACGTTTCTGAAACATCACGGCAGTTATATATTCATAGAAACACTCTTGCATACAGAATGGAAAAGATTCAAAAAGCTACCGGTCTTGATGTAAGACTGTTTGATGATGCATTGACATTGAAAATAGCTCTGATGGTATATAATTACATAAAATATATGGAAAATCAGAATAATTAAATCCTGTTTTAACAGAAGTTGACTAATTTATACCACGTATTTCCACTTCCTTAACATATTTTTCAAGCTGCAGAGCGAAATCCTGCAGCTTATTTTTTTCATATGGGTGTAGACTGTGATTAGGAACAAATGTTGAATCTACAAAGCTTTGAAGGGCTATTTTACGTGCTCCGACTATGCTTTTTCCTATATCTTCAATTACTTCTTCGTTGTGAAATTCTTTTATAATAGTGGTGCGAAACTCATAGTCTATTGACTGCTGCTGTATAAGTAGATTAACGGTGTTCTTAATGTTTGTAAGTATGTTAGTATAGGCATCGGATTGTAGGTACTCCGGGGTAAAACCACATATATCACCATATTTATTAAATGACGTTTTAATGTCAATCGCGATATAATCGACCAGGTTTTCTGAAATTAGATATTCCAAAACAGATGTTTTTGAACCGTTTGAATCCAGTTTGATTTGCAAACCTAATGATTTAACTTTTTTGATGAAGTCAATTAAGTCATTTTGTAGGGTTGGTTCACCTCCGGTAATACATACTCCATCAATAAGACCTGATCTTGAAGATAGATGATTAAAAATTTCTTCTTGAGATATAGGAATTTCATTATGATAATTTTTAACTAAATTCATATTATGACAAAAGGGGCAGTTAAAATTACACCCGCCTGTAAAAATGGTGGAGGCAACCAGTCCCGGGTAGTCAAGTAATGTGGTTTTCATAAGTCCGTAGATTTCCATTGGATTCTCCTTTATATACAAAGTGTTATCAATATAATTCAAAATAAATAATACCTGTGAGAAAAGGCGTAAATATGCGGATTTTGAATGTTTTGAGGATTTCGAGAGCTCGTAGAGCGGAGAAATCCGGTATCGTTGGGGGCAAAATACCTTTTGACCCCAACATCATAATATATGCCTGTTATAAAAATATATCCTGAATTTCTGAGTAATGTAAAATATCGTTTCAAGATCTTTCTTTTTTAAATAACAGATGTATTAATAATGCCGAATAGTAACAAGTATAATACTACAAGACCTATTTGATTAAACAAGGTACTGTAATCTTGAAATATTAAAGATTATAACCTATATTTGTAATTATGATAATCAAAATAGTCTAATTATATTATATGATACCAGGGTCAAAAGGTCATGCTGACTCTTCGTGCTTGCACGTAAGAGGCTGTATGCACCTTTATGACCCGCCAAAACATGAAAAAGTAGCCATTTTTTGCAGAAAAATGAGCGGATTTTGAATGTTTTGAGGATTTCGAGAGCTCGTAGAGCGGAGAAATCCGGTATCGTTGGGGGCAAAAATAAAAGTCGGGATAAACAACATCCCGACTTTTATTTAATATTTTCATTACCTGAATAGTAACCTTTATTAATCTATTTAACTGTTATCTCTACCGTGGCGCTTGCTTTACTCTTATCGTCCTTGGTAATCTTAAGGGTGTAGGTTCCTTTCTTATAAGCAGATATTTGATAAACGCCTCCAGCGTTGGTGGATTTACAGGATAGCCCCGCCTTATTTACTGAAATCCGATAATTAGCTACCAAATAATCATCAGCGTTTCGTCCCACACTGGTTAAGATTAATTGAACTTTATAATTATCTATCTTTGTCTTAATCTTTTTAGTATATCCAACAGGTATTATCGTTATTGAAGCTTTAGCATTACCTGTACCATTTTGAACAGCGTAAATTGTAACATAAGTATTAGTGCCCTTTTTACTTACATTCTTAATTACGCCATTATTATCCACCGAAATCAGATCAGGATGAGAGGAAGTGTAGGTTACTTTCTTACTGGACTTGCTAATTGAACCATAATCACCGATGAAAGTAGGTACTAACTTCATGGAACAACCACTTGCCAGGTATTGACTATCTCCTGAAGCGGGACTTAAATACATCCTTGTAACGGGATTATTAATAGTAACCTTACAGGTAGCCTTTTGGTTACTTCCATCCGTTGAGTATACCGTAATAACTGAGGTACCGGTTCCGGCACCCGTTGCAGTAACTGATATTGAATTCACATTTCGTTTTATACTTACAAGCTCCGGATTGGATACAGTAACTGCTATATTTTCATCACCGGTTACATTATTTCCGGTGTAATAAAAGCTATCACTACCCTTTTCAGTGTAATACGCCACCTTGGACAGCTCAATTGTTTTTTTGCTGACAGTAAGCTTCGATACAAGTTCACTCGGCTTAATTACCTTTATACTATATGTACGATAAACTAAATTATCCTTAGTAGTGCAAAGTACAGAATAAATACCTGTTACAGCATTCTTTGACGCTTTTACCTTACCCTTACTGTCAATAGTAACTCCGCTTGAAGGATCAGCACTTATTGACCACTTAAGGGATTTATTGACGGCATTTGAAGGCGTCACGGTAGCCTTTAGAGCTACGCTCTTACCCTGCGCCACTCTGTTGGCACCTGAAATCTCTATATTTTGTACCGTAGGCTTAACAGTAACCTTAATGCTAATTGACTGTGTAGACCCATCCTTTGCGTAGCCATAAACAGTGGTACTTCCCACTGCCAGACCTTTAATTGTAAGTGTGTTACCCTTGGTAGAAAAGGATGCAACAGTGGTATCCCTTACTGAAAACGACAGCGCAGATGCATCCTTACTGTTTCCCGATAGATCTGTAATGTTAAGTGTTACATCAGTCACTGCTCCCCTATTGACTGTAACAGATTTTTTACCGGCCTTAATAGACTTAATATTAGTCGCAGGCGCATCCTTTAATGTATAGGTTTTGGTAGCTGTAATTTTGCTACCATCTGTTGTTGATACAGCGAGGGTAAAGCTTGAAACTGCAACATCCTTTGCTACTGTAAGCTTTCCATTCTTATCAATCTTAATTCCCTTAGGTGAATTAGTAATACTGTAGGTAAGCTTCTTATTGGCTACAATTGCCGGTTCTATTATCGGCTCTATCACAACGGATGTACCCTTATATATCACTGAAGATTTAATATTAGACTGCGCTAACGACACGTTTGTAATCTTAGGAGCGAATTTTAAGGTATAGCTTTTGACTTTACTGGCAAGGCCTGTTATATCAGATACTGCAACCATACGCAAAGTCATGGTCTTAGCAGTTGCTTTGATAGTAAGATACTGACTGTTAGCATTGGCAAAGGACAGCGTCTTAACAGTTCCATCGCTTACAACAGTACCATTCTTGACGCTAAACTTCTTGCCATCAAGGGTATAATACACAGTAGTAGCAGCCTGAGAATATATAGTAACAGGTGCATCTATAAAACGTATAGGCTGAGCTACACCTAAAACAGCAGTAGGAGTCTTAGGTGCTGATAGGGTTGAAGTAAGAGATAATGCCTTGGCAAGATTAACCGTTCCTTTACCGCAGCCGCTTCCTCCTGACACAGCTCCCTTGTCCATGATTTTTAATAAGTTATTAACCTTAGTCTTTCCTGAACCCTTTACCTTACGTGTGGATAATATTACTGCTGCTGCACCGGCAATTGCAGGGGTAGACATAGATGTTCCTGACTTAGATTCATAAGAACTCGAGCCGTTTTTAGAAGTTGAATAAATCGAGTAACCCGGTCCTGTATATCTGACAGTACTGTGATAATTAGAAAAATATGTTCTCTTATTGGCAGAATTAACACAGCCTACACTTATTGCGTGTGGATATGAAGCAGGATAATTACATACATCGAAGCCATCATTACCTGATGCACAGAATACAGCAACACCCTTAGAGTAAGCATAATCAATTGCCATTTTCTCAGGCTCACTATAATATATTCCACCAAAGCTACAGCTTATTACATCTACTCCCCAGGTATCAATAGCATAATAAATACCCTGTACTACATCGTATGCCTTCATGGTTCCGTCGGTTGATACCTTAACATCATATAAGGTAACATCCGGTGATATACCACAACCGCCCTTACCGTTATTCTTTGTAGCGCCTGCGATTCCTGCACAGTGGGTACCATGTCCATTTGTATCCGTTCCGGAAGCAGCTACTGCTAACGAAGAATTCAGTGACTTAACGTGAGCCTTCACACTAAGGTCATTATGAGTTGCGATTCCTGTATCCACGATTGCCAACTTAATTCCACTTCCCGTATAACCGTTGTACCAGGCAGCATAGCTGTCCATCAGGGTATGCTGATACTGATATCCGGTATTTGAAGATGACAAAAAAGGATCATTATATGCCTGAACATTTTCAGTACCTGTATAACCTAATTCCTCAATATTTTCTTCATTGTCATATAAGACACAAGAAGCTTCATCTGATTCGAATACGTGCTGAATAACATTAGGCCAGGCTGCAGGTAACTGAATGGAATAATCAGCAGATGCGGCAACAGCCTCCATTACAGATACCTCCTCCATTGATGAATCTGCATTAAGCTCGATTAATGCGAAACCATAATTATAATTAATAAGCTTTCCACCGAAGGCTTTTGCATACACTAAAGCCTCTTCTTCATTGGCAGCCTCAACGATAATCTCATCATCAACGAAATCTTCATTAGGAACAGAACCGATATTATCATCAATATGCTCCTTAAGTTCTTCCTTATCCTCCAGCATTGCAGCCGTAAGAGGATGAAGTTCATCAAGCTCAGGGAACATATCCTCATAATCATCCTTATCAGGAATATCGGTAACTTCATTCTCTGATAAGGTCTGCTGCTCCTCCTTAGAAATATAAGCAGAAGAATCATCTATTTCATTAGAGCTTACACTGTTATTAAGCTCTGTAGCCTCATTCTCCGTATCTACTGAATCAGAGCCATCATCTAATACATCAGTATCAGAACCTTTAGAATCATAAATATCATCAGACTCATTCAACAAAGCAGTTTCTGTATCATTTTCGATACACTCCTCACTGCTTTCATCAATTAATAAAGCTTCATCCGCTAACAAATCCTCATCAACTGATATCTCATAATCCGCATTGCTTCCATCCTCAAGAATATCAAGAGTGGTAGCAAAGGTAGCCACATTATCCCCCAGAATCAGCGAAAGAGTAAGTAGCAGTGCCAGTAATTTTCTGCTTAATTTCATTTAGAACCGCCTTTCATTAACCTAACGATCAAAATACGACTTACCGTATTTGACAGTAAAATTCGAGTCACACTATAATGTGACACATTCACCTGAACATCTTAGCAATCCACAAAAGTGGATTAAGTGGTATATCCACTTCCAATTATTATGATAAATCGAGTAGACCCATGCCTACCCGATTCATCTAACATTTAAAAATCAAAATCTGTAACAACCTCACTAAGCTCTCTAATCTTACCCATGTAATAATCGCATTCCTTTCTGGCCTTGTCGGAAAGATCGGTACCCTTCTTATATACACGATGAACAAGACGAACATATGAAAGGAGCGCTGCCTTATTATTAACAGCTTCAATATACGAAGCATCATCGGTATCTAAGTAATACTTGATAAATGCATCATATAACTCCTTGGCTGTTTCACAGGAGAAGCCTAAGAAATCTTCAAGAATACTTCTGTCAACATCTCCAAAGCTAATATAGAACTGATAAATACCTGATAACTCAATAATGGGATGACCAATAGCAACTCTGTCCATATCGATGATAACTGTTTCACCATTCTGAATCATTACGTTGTTGGCATGATAATCACCATGAATAAGTGTGTTCTTCTTAGGAAGATTATTTACCATTGTTCGGAATTTCTCAGCAAGCTCCTTATCCTCGTACTCCAAACCGGTATTAATCCATTTCAATGCATAGTCCTCTGCATGCTGAATATCAAGATTAATTGCTTCTGTGGAATGAATAAGCTTAGCCAGATCTGACAAAATCACAGCATATTTATCTACAGTGGAATTGTCCTTAGATATAAGGTTAGCAACAGAATCAGCATCAATAAGTTCGAATACAGATGCATATTTATCCCCTACCATAGATACCCCATAGGAAATAGCTGTAGGAAGTCCCAATACGAAGGTCTTCTTGGCAAGCTCCATCTCCTGCTTAATACCCTCAAGACTGTTTTTGTCATTATATACCTTTACAACAGTTTCCTTGTCATATCTGTATACAGTACCCTTGGCACCCTTACCTACTATAGGACAACCCTCAACACTATACTGCTTATACGCCTTAGTAATTGTGAGAAGATCAACGAATCCTGTAACATCAAAAATGCTGTATACGTCATCACTTACATTGATAATATTAGCTTCACCGTATTTCTTACGAAACTTAAGTAAAGAACGTAACCCTGCTGACGAAATATACTCAAGACCTGCAGCGTCAAATATAATTCTGTCTGCACCTGATTCCGCAAACTGTGCCTCAGCATTGTTGTAAAAATCATCGGCATTTGTGGTATCAATTCTAGCTCCCATTACATAGTTAAAATCGCTCATAAATATCTTCTCCTTTGTTATTTAATAATAAACCCCAATACATTTCCTAATATTAACTGTTCTATCTTCCGTTATTTTCCATATTCTTGTAGTGCTCGTACCTCTTCTTGGCATCGCTACTTGCCTGTTCAAAGAGCTTCTTGGCATTCTCCGGGAAGGTCTTGTGAAGTGAAGCATATCTTGTTTCACCGTCAAGGAATTCCTCGTATTCCATCTTAGGCTCCTTGCTGTCAACAACAAGAGGATTCTCAAGTCTCGGATCATAATGATAGAGCAGCCAGTAACCTGATTCAACGGCTCTCTTCATCTCTAGCTGAACATTGCTCATACCACTCTTAATTCCGTGAGCCTGACAAGGTGTGTAGGCAATAATTACTGAAGGGCCATCATATTCCTCTGCTTCCTTCAACACCTTAAGAAGCTGTGTAGGATTGGCTCCCATAGCTACCTGAGCAACATATACATTACCATAGGTCATAAAGATGGAACCGATATCCTTCTTCCTTGTGGTCTTACCTGATGAAGCAAACTGAGCAACAGCACCGATAGGAGTAGCCTTAGAGCTCTGTCCGCCTGTATTGGAATAAACCTCAGTGTCAACAATAAAGGTGTTAATATTAGCACCCGATGCAATAACATGGTCAAGTCCGCCAAAGCCAATATCATAAGCCCAGCCGTCACCGCCAAACATCCAGAAGGTCTTCTTGGCAAGCTGATCCTTGTGCTTAATTATTGAAGCCACCAGATTCCTTTCATCTTCCGATTCAGCTCTGTAGCTTTCCAGAATATCAAGAAGCTCGTCAGATGCTTCTCTTGAGCCATCAAAATCATGGAACTGAGCAAGATAACGATTACATACTTCTGTTACTACAGCATCATCTGTCATGGTACGAAGCTTCTCTACTCTCTTCTTCTCGCCGTCTCTCTGCTGCTTAGCCGAAAGGAATATACCAAGCATAAGCTCTGCATTATTCTCAAAAAGCGAATTAGTCCATGCAGGACCAAAGCCCCTCTTACTTACTGTATAAGGAATGCCCGGGAATGGAGCACCCCATGCCTGTGAACAGCCTGTTCCGTTAGCCCAGTATACACGCTCACCAAAGAGCTGTGTAAGAAGCTTGGCATAGGTTGTTTCACCACAACCGGCACATGCTGCTGAGAACTCAATAAGCGGCTGCTCAAACTGACTTCCTACTATTGAATATTTATCGTAAGCACCTTCCTTCTTAGAAATAGAAAGGCCATAATTCCATAAGTTTTTCTGCTCCTCCTTAAGCTCGGCAGGAACCATAGTAAGTGCCTTATCCTTAAGAGGACAGCTTGCTACACAGCTTCCACAACCGGTACAGTCATAGGTAGATACGCTGATAGCGTATTTATAGCCTGATTTATTCTTAGCCTCTACGTAGGTAAAGCCGTCCGGTGCATTCTTCGCCTCTTCATCATCAAGAAGATAAGGACGAATTGCAGCATGAGGACATACAAAGGAACATCTGTTACACTGAGCACATACCGATGCATCCCACTTAGGAATATTAGTAGCAATTCCTCTCTTCTCATAGGATGTAAGTGATACCTCAGTAGCTCCGTCAAGTCTGTCCATAAAGGCACTGACAGGAAGTTCATTACCCTTACAGTGGTTAACCGGGTCAAGAATATTTCTAACAACAGCAGGCTCTGTTCCGTCACGAAGAGTAGCCTCTTCACCCTCTGCTGTAGCCCAGTCCTTAGGGATTTCTATTTCAACAACATTCTCGCCACCCTTTTCGATAGCCGCAACATTCATTTTAACGACACTACTGCCCTTGGCAAAATAAGCTTTCTCAGCAGCCTTCTTCATCTCATTAAGTGCTGACTCTGCAGGCATAAGCTCTGAAATCTTAAAGAATGCAGCCTGAAGAACTGTATTGGTATGGGAACCAAGTCCTAATTCCTGAGCAATTGCAGTAGCATTAATGGTATAGAGACGAACATTTCTCTCTGCAATAAGTCTTCTTACACTTGCCGGAAGCTCAGTATTAAGCTCCTCCTTGCTCCAGGTACAGTTAAGAAGAAGCTTTCCGCCTTTCTTAACCTCCTTAACTATATCATACTGCTTCATAAAGCTCTGATTGTGGCAGGCAACAATATCACCCTTCTTAACATAGTAAGAACCACGAATAGGATCCTTGGAGAACTTAAGGTGTGACTTGGTAATACCGAAGGATTTCTTGGCATCGTATTCAAAATAAGCCTGTGAATACATATCTGCATAATCACCGAGAATCCTAGCTGTATTATGATTGGCACCAACTGTACCATCACCGCCAAGTCCCCAGAACTTACAGCAAATCATATCTTTATTTCCTACATTAAAGTCAAGCTCTTTTGTTTCAAGGGATAAATGTGTAACATCATCCTCAATACCGATTGTAAAGTTTCTTACAGGCTTCTCAGCAACAAGATTATCATATACAGCAACTATCTGAGAAGGATCGGTATCCTTAGAGCTAAGTCCATATCTACCACCAATAATTAAGGCATTTCTCTTACTTGAATTAAAGGCAATACATACATCTGCAAAAAGCGGTTCACCTGCACTGCCCATTTCCTTACAACGGTCAAGAACAGCAATTTTCTTAACAGTCTTAGGAAGCTCTTGAATAAACATTTCAGAGAAGAAAGGTCTGTACATATGTACCTGAAGGAAGCCAACCTTACGTCCCTGCTCGTTAAGGGCATCAACAACCTCCTTGATAACACCTGAAACACTACCCATTGCCACAATGACATCAGTAGCATCCTTGGCACCATAATACTGGTAAGGCTTGTATTCTCTGCCACATATCTTGCTAATCTCACCCATGTATTCTGTTATTGCTTCGCCAAGAGCCTGATAGCTTAAGTTATTTCCTTCACGAATCTGGAAATATACATCATCATTCTGAACAGTATTACGAAGAACGGGATGCTCAGGATTAAGTGAACGCTCTCTAAAGGCAGCAAGCGCATCCTGATCTACTAAGGCTGAATACTTGGAAAGATCCCCCATTTCAATTCTTGATATCTCATGTGAGGTTCTGAAGCCATCGAAGAAATGCATCATCGGAAGATGACATTTAATAGCAGCCAAATGAGCTACAGCAGCTAAGTCTGCTGTCTCCTGAACAGAACCGGAACATATCATACCTACACCGGTCTGACGGCATGCCATAACATCCGAATGATCTCCCAAAATACTCATGGCATGTGTACCTACCGTACGGGCAGCTACATGAAATACTGCCGGAAGGTGCTCACCTGCTATTCTGTAAATGGTAGGAATCATCAACATAAGTCCCTGACTGGAGGTAAAGGTAGTAGCCAAGGCTCCTGCCTGAAGTGCTCCGTGGATTGCGCCACAGGCTCCTGCCTCTGACTGCATTTCAACCAGATTAACCGGCTGACCAAACATATTCTCTCTTCCGTTTGCTGACCACTGGTCTGTTTTTGTTGCCATTGGTGATGATGGTGTAATGGGGTATATTGCTGCTACCTCTGTGAATTCATAAGCAACATGAGAGGTTGCTCCATTACCATCAACTGTCATAATCGAATTACCCATTTTTAACCTTCTTTCGTATATATGTGTCGTTCAATACAAATGTTTATTCTAATCTATCTATAAACCCAGACGCTCACAGGCTTCCTCACGCATCTTGTACTTAAGTACCTTACCTGCTGCATTCATAGGGAAATTATCCACAAATTCTATGTATCTTGGAACCTTGTGTCTTGCAAGAGAAGCTGCAATATAATCATGCATTTCCTCAACAGTCATTGTTTCTCCATCCTTAAGAATAATGGCAGCCAGAGCCTCCTCACCATATTTCTTATCGGGAACACCAATAACCTGAACGTCCTTTACCTTAGGATTAGTGTATATGAATTCTTCTATTTCCTTAGGATACAGATTCTCGCCGCCTCTGATAATCATATCCTTAAGACGTCCTGTAATTCTGTAGGTACCATCAGGATTCTTACAAGCTAAGTCTCCTGAATGAAGCCAGCCCTCAGAGTCAATTGTCTCGGCAGTCGCCTTAGGCATTTTATAATAGCCCTTCATGGTATTGTAGCCACGGGCACAGAATTCTCCGTTTTCACCGTCCGCAACCGGATTTCCTGTCTCAGGGTCTATGATTTTGCACTCCACATGAGGGAAGGCGTAGCCAACTGTCTCTGTTCTAAGTTCAATGGAATCTGTCCAGGCTGACATTGTGTTGCCGGGAGCTGTCTCTGTCTGACCATATACAGATACAATTCCTCTCATATTCATCTCATCAGGTTCTGCTGCCCTCTTCATTAACTCAGGTGGACAGCCGGCACCTGCCATAATTCCCGTACGCATATAGGAAAAGTCAGTCTTTTTATAGTCTGCATGATTAAACATGGCAATAAACATAGTAGGCACACCGTTAAAGCAGGTGATTTTCTCCTGATTAATACATGCAAGTGATGACTTGGCCGAAAAATATGGCATAGGACATATTGTAGCACCATGCGTAATTGATGCAGTCATGGATAGTACCATACCAAAGCAGTGGAACATCGGAACCTGAATCATCATACGGTCCGCAGTAGACAGCTCCATTCTGTCACCGATGCACTTGCCGTTATTAACAACATTATAATGAGTAAGCATTACCCCCTTAGGGAAGCCTGTAGTACCTGATGTGTACTGCATATTACACACATCAGAGGGCTTAACATCATTAACCATTTCCATGAATTCTTCATCTGATACTGACTTGCATCTGTCCATTGCCTCGTTAAAGGTAAGGCATCCCTTCTGCCTGTAATCAATAGTAATAACATTTCTAAGGAAGGGAAGTCTCTTACAATGAAGTGGCTCACCTGCCTTGGAGGTGGCAATTTCAGGACACAACTCATTTATAATCTTCTGATAATTAGACTCAGGAACCGACTTAATGGCAATAAGAGTATGTGTGTCCGACTGACGCAGAAGATATTCCGCCTCATGAATCTTGTAAGAGGTATTCATGCTTACAAGCACAGCACCGATTCTGGTAGTGGCCCAGAAGGCAATATACCATTCAGGCACATTGGTAGCCCACACAGCCACCTTGGTTCCTGCCTTAACACCAAGGGACATAAGTGCCTTAGCGAAATTATCAACATCCTCTCTGAATTCCTCGTAGGTTCTGGTGTAATCAAGAGTAGTATACTTGAAGCAATACTGGTCAGGGAATTCAGTAGCCAGTCTGTCAAGAACCTGTCCGAAGGTCATATTAATAAGCTCATCCTTTTTCCACACATACTGACCTGTTCCGTCAAAGTTGGGGTACAGCTTAACCTTGGCTCCTCTTGTATCATTAAACCTACTCATGTATGTAACAAAATGCGGGAAGATTACATCTATATCCGTAAGCTCCTCCATCCATTCAGGCTTCCATTCCAGTGAAATAAAATTAGAATAATCAATGGAACCTAAGGCATCAATCACTGTCTTAATAGGCAGCGTTCCCTCTCCGATAATTGCATAATTCTTATCATCATCAGAATCACGAAGATGAACATGCTTAACGTATGCCCCCAGATTCTTAATGGTATCATCTGCACTTTCATTACAGTCACGATATGGATGATGAACATCCCACAGAGCAGCCAGATTATCACTGGCAAAGTCATCAAGAAGAGTTCTTAATCTTGCGGTATCTGCATATATACCTGTGGTTTTAATAAGCACACACACATTCTTGCTCTCTGCCACAGGAAGAATTCTTCCCAAACGTTCCCTTACAAGTTCTTCGTTATCCTCAAGGGCTATAACTGCCACATACCATACCTTCATGGCACCGGCTATATCAATAAGTCTAAGAACCTTTTCCTGGAAATCCTCTTCTACCGATAAATCGTAGGAACTGTCAAATACAGGAATCATTAACTTCTTATTCTGCAATTCTCTGACAGTTGAAGCAATGTTGTAGGTGTGAAATGCCTCACCCTTCTCATACAATGCAGTATCCTCGAACAGATTATAAATCTCAATTCCTCTGAATTTATTATCTTCGGCTATTTGTGTCAGGTTCTCCCAGTCAAATTTAAACCAGCCTCTAGTGGAAAAAGACAGCTTCATCACTCTTCCTCCTCATATACAATCTTATTAAGTGCATTAACATAGGCCTTAATGCTGGCAGCCACAATATCTGTAGACAGTCCGCGTCCCGGGTAAAGCTTACCATTGTTCTCTAACTTAAGAAGAGCCTCACCTGTTGCTTCCTTACCTTCTGTAATAGAGCTTATTCTAAAGTCATCAAGTGGGAAATGGCGCCCTGTAATCTGTTCTATTGCAAGAAGGGCTGCATCCACAGGTCCATCCCCTAAGGATATTCCCTCCTTAATCTCCCCGTTAACATTAAGCTTAAGATGAACCATTGATGTAATGGACAGACCGGAATTGGCAATGTAGCTCTCAAGCTTATAGGTCTGCGGAACCTGCATTGCCGATGTAGCTATAATTGCATCAAGCTCTTTAACAGATACCTGTTCCTTCTTGTCTGCAATTACCAGAAAATCTTCATAAACCTTATTAGCATCCTCCTCTGACAAGTCATAACCCAGCTTAACTGCCACCTGAAGAATGGCTTCCTTGGAATCATGACCGGAAAGCATGCCCTTAAGCACTTCCTCATTTCCAACTACCTCAAGCACATTCTTCTCCGATTCATCACGGACACACATTCTCTTTATAGTAGCAACAACCTGCTTCATTCTGTTAGTAGCTACACAGGTAGTTGCATCAAGCTCATTCTCTTTTGTTTTAATGACTTTGGCAACATTATTAAGATTAGCCACATTAATTGCAAAGGCAGCAGCCTTAACCTCATTGGCTCCAATATTAATAGCCTCTATGGAACAGGCATCAGCCATGTTAAGATTATCGGCACAGGCTACACCAAAGCCTGACTCCTTAAGATCCGGAACCTTATCTGTTACCTTCTCCAGGAATGCAGAAAATTCCTTAGGGAGAATATTACCGGCATCATCACAGATCGTAATTCTCTTAATGCCCATTCTAAGAACTTCCTGTAAAATATCGTACATAAAATCTTCGTCGGCTCTTGTTGCATCAAGGGCAACAAATTCCACATTATCTGTATACTCAAGACAGGACTCCACAGTAGTAATAATCATTTCCTTAAGCTTGGCAGGCTTGGCATGATATATATATTCCATCTGCACAGAACTCATGGGAGCCTCTACCTGAAGTCTGTAATTTTTAGTTTCCTTAAGAGCACTTACTGTTTCCACTGCGCTCTTGCCCGGCACCACCGGTACAGCAATACAGCTATTTTTAACTGCTGTTACAATTGATTTAATAAGGAGTGAATCAACCTTGGCCTGAGTAATTGCATTAAGCTCTATTACATCAACACCCAGCTTGTCTAGTAGCTTTGCGACCTCGATTTTTTCTCTAAAGGTCAGAGAATATTCCTGTGTAGTAGATAATTGTTTAACTGTCCTGTCGCAAATACTAATTGTTTTCATGATTGCCTCCATAAATAGAATTCTATATTCTATATCTTAATCACTTATTGTTAAATGCGAAAATGCTCCCACTTTGAGCAATAATCGACTAATAATTTTATCGCAAAATGCCTTATTTTGTCAAGAATTGCTCCACACTATAAACAGCATTGGCTCCGTCTGCAATCGCAGTAGTAACCTGTCGAAGTCTCTTGCTTCTTACATCGCCTGCCGCATACACCCCGGGTATATTGGTGCTACAGTCCTCACCTGCAACAATATATCCCTTTTCATCAAGTAAAAGCTGGCCTTCTGTAAGCGATTCCCTTGTTGCTGTTCCCTTCACGAAGGGCAGATTCGGGCTGCTGCCCACAGCAATAAATACTCCGTCAACCTGCACATCCCTATTAGTATCGTCAAGCAGGTTCTTAATCCTAATAGCCTCTACCTGATCCTCTCCTATTATTTCAAGGGGAATGCTATTCCATATTACCTCTGCATTATCAAGACTCAACAGATTATTCACCAATACCTTGGCGGCACGCAGCTCATCTCTTCTGTGTATAAGATATACCTTCTTACAACCTCTTGCCAGAAAAATCCCATCCTCAACAGCTACATCACCGCCACCTATAACAGCTACTGTTCTTCCCTTGAAAAATGCACCATCACAGGTAGCACAGTAGGACACACCCATTCCGGTAAGCTCCTCCTCACCCTTAACATTAATAAGCTTAGGCGAAGAGCCCGTTGCAATAATAACTGTTTTTGCAAGGAAGGTACCGGCATCGGTAATGACTTTCTTAACAGGGCCTTCAAGCTCCATACTCTCTACCTCTGCTTCCGTTCTCTTAATACCTAAGGAATCTGCATGCTCTGAGAATTTCGTTGCAAGCTCCATGCCGCTTATTCCCTTATATCCCGGGTAATTATCTATTTCATAGGTACTAAGAATCTGTCCACCTGCCACATAGCTTTTCTCAATAAGCAGTGTATCAAGCTCAGCTCTCTTTGCATAGATAGCGGCACACAGACCTGCCGGCCCTGCACCTATAATTATTACGTCTAATATTTCACTCATGATTTTCTCCTTGATTTGTATATATAAAATGTTCCTGATTCAACTTCCTATTTTCCACCCTCTATTGTATAGTGGAATACCGCCGAGTTTCAATATAAAATTCAGTATCACAATTTTTGCCCGGCAAATACACCGAGGCGTATTTGAATTTTGAGCTTTTTTACATATTATGATATACTATCAGATATTTTATTTTGAATTAAGAAGAGGATTTACCAATGAATAGAAGAAAAGCACTGATTACAGGGGCGTCCAGAGGAATCGGTCGCGCCATAGCCATAGAATTTGCCATGGCAGGTTATGATCTTACAATCACCTGCCACAAGGAATCGGAACAGCTCAGTTCCCTTGCAATGACACTAATGGAAGAATACGGCATAGCCTGCAATACCTTCGTAGGTGATTTGTCACAATTTTCAGAGGTGGGTCGCCTTTTCCAGAGCATTTCAGACATAGATGTATTAATTAACAATGCCGGCATATCCCACATAGGTCTCCTTAGCGATACCTCCAGTGATGATTGGGACACAGTTATAGGCACCAACCTTAATTCTGCTTTTTACTGCACCAAGCTGGCACTTCCCCTTATGGTTCACAAAAAGAGCGGTAAAATCATAAACATTTCCTCTGTATGGGGCCAATGCGGTGCCTCTATGGAGGTAGCCTATTCCACTTCAAAGGGTGGACTTAATGCCTTTACCAGGGCTCTTGCCAAGGAAATGGCTCCCAGCAACATTCAGGTTAACGCCATAGCCTGCGGAATGATTGATACAGATATGAATAAATGTTTTTCCAAGGAAGATATAGATGAGATAATAGCATCTATTCCCGCCGACCGTATGGGTAAACCTGAAGAAGTTGCCCGTCTTGCTCTTCAGCTATGTACAGGCAACTCCTATTTAACAGGTCAGATTATCACCCTTGACGGTGGGTGGATGTAGTTTATTTCATACATTTCACTAAATGCTATTGGCGCTAACTAACTTCACAGTAAATCCAACGGTTCCTTCATAGCTTCCCGGAACCTCTACGGTGGTTACAGAGTTACCCGATAAAGACATATACTCAGAAGGACTAAGCTCTTGTCCTGAGCCGGATGTTTCCCCATTGGGATAGAAAAACGTGCCGTTCTGTGTCATTGTGGCTGTAATATTTTTACTGCTGGAAGCATCCGTAAGTACGGCATCTTTTACATACTTACCATCTACATCCTCACCGTCGGTCGGATGTACATAGAGCTTACTTCCTGAAGCAATAATTCCCTTAGCCTTTACAGAATAGTTCGCGCTATATTCATTTACACTTCCCTCATTCTTTACCATAACAATTTCCTGAGGAATTGCCACCACATAATAAGACTGGTCAGCGCCATCAGTCTTAAGGGTAACATCCTGTTCCCCATCTACGGACAGATTATTCACACCACTGTCAGCAGTAACCTTAAGAACAGCTACAGCTCCCACTGCTGTAATCACCATAACCGTAGCTAACATTCCAACCATTAACCTTTTGAAGCTTTTTCTCATAAAGCACCGTCCTTTCTTCCCCCAAATGCATTTTACGCCAACTTTCGTTCTTACGACCGTAGCTGCAAGTACTACGGCATACCACCGAATAGCATAATCATACCCTTAATCTTAATTACTATACACACCTATATGTAATAAACCATTAAATATAATTGTTGGATCGGGAATCTTATTTCCATCACTCTTTATTTCTATGGTCAGCTTCTCTCTATACCCGGTAGATTCAGGCTTTAGAGGAACACCCTCATCAGTTCCGTCAAAGTGTTTTTTATTAAGAGTTATTCCAAGACTATAATCCCCACTTATACTATCGGATATTTTTACAGTTCCTTTAGTCTTATCTTCTTCATTGCCATCTCCTACAGCAATTTCAAAGTATTTTCCCTCTTCCACGAAGTAATCAATATAGCCTTCTATCTTTCCATAATAGTAGGGCTTGCCCTCAGAATACGGAACTATAATATTAAGAATTACATCCTCTGCTTCTTTTGGTATTCCGGATAGTACATACCAGTTATCACTTTTCTCTATGGTTCTCTTAGTATATTCCTTACCGGAATCCAGCTCATTAATATAACACCTGTCTACAGGATCATAATAATAACCGGGTAACTTAACCCTTCCTTCAAGAGTTAAATCATTAAGCGTAATAGCTTCCAGCGCACTGCAGTCTTCAAAAACATTTGTATCTACAATCCTTACATTTTTTCCCAAAGAAACCGACTCAAGCTTAGGACACTGGGAAAAATTACCGGATGAAATTATTTCTACCGAATCACCTATTGTAACCGTTTTAAGAGATGAACAGTTATCAATACAATTCTTATCAAGCGTAACCACATTTCCGCTTATTGTTATATTCGCAATCTTTGAGCCATCAAACAAGTCAGTCGTAAGTGTCTCAATAGTTCCGCCTATTTCCAGTGAAGATATACCGCAATTAGAAAAGGCTAAGGACTGACCGGAGGAATTAACCTGTATTTCTTCAATAGAGCTAAGTACATAATCTCCTTCAAGTCCGCTGAGTCCGCCAAAGGCATAGCTTCCTAAGAACTTAAGGCTTTCCAGACTAACCAGTGATTTAAGAGACCTATTACTCTGAAAAGCATTGTGATCTATTCTTTCAACCTTACTACAGTCAAGACTCGGCTGTATACTGCAATACTTAAATGCCTCACCACCAATTATTCTAACAGTATCAGGAAAATTATTTATGGTTTTAAGATCGTGATTACCTCTGAAGGCACCTCTGCTTATTTCTGTGATTTTATCACTAAGGATAACAGAAGTAATATGTCCGTTATCGGTCTTTTCTGTAGAATTATATTCATGATAGAATACATTTTCCGGAATTTCCCCGGTTACATTACTCAAATCAAGGGAAGGATTCAGCATAATAGTCGCTTCACAGAAGCTTCCAATTCCCAAAGTAGTAATATTCCCCAGTGTATTATTCGCACATGGGCTCAGTGAGCAGCAGCCGTAGAACGCTCCATCCGGAACAATTGCGTAATCATCCGATAATGTGCTAAGGTCCACAGTTCCCGTCAGCAGACCACAGCCATTAAAAGCATTTTTCCCAATCGACTTTAATCCGGTTGCATTTATAGGTCCATTCAGGCTACTGCAACCGTTAAACGCCTCTTGAGCATACGCAGTAATATTGGAATCAAGGTTAATATCTGTAAGATTAACGCAACCGTCAAAAGCGCTGATACCTATAGTAGCAATTGTGTCCGGAAGAGCAACTGTGGTAAGCTTTTCATCCTGGCTAAATATCTCTCTTCCGATACTTGTTACCCCTGCTTCTACATCTACGCTTATAATAGAGCCTCTTACTTCCTTATATCTTGTACTGTCAGTGAAATACTTACTGCTTATATCATACATTGCTCCGTATCCGGTAACCTTAAGTTCGTTACTGTCTTCATCATACTTGCCAAATACATGAGTTCCCATGTGATAGGTAGTGGAATTATTATATTTTACAAGGGTCATATTATATGTAGTGGATGCTTCCAAAACAATATACTCTGTAGGATTTGCAAGACCCGTTTCAGCCTTATTAATAAACACCCCCGGCAAAATATAATCAGAATCAAGGGTAACATTATTTAATACAAGCGTATCAAGAACAACATCCCCTGTAAATGCATTCTGTGAGATATTTGTTACCGTTGTAGGCAGAGCAAGATACGAAAGTGCACTACAATTATTAAAGAAATTCCCGGGTATACCGGTTATTCCTGATTTTGAAAAGTCAAGCTTCTCAAGAGCAACGCAATCATAGAAACAGGATAATCCAGCTTCTGAAGGTATACTTCCCATCAGGGATTCGAAGGGATCAAGGCTTTCAAGATTATTGCATAGCCAGAAGGCCTTCGGTCCTATAAATTCCACACCTTCTGTCCCCGTTACTTTCTTAAGCTTACCGCAGGATTCAAAGGCATAATTGCCAATGTATTCCAGTTCATCAGCCTTTATTTCTTTAAGAGAGCTGCACACATAGAATGCACCCTCGTTTATTTTCTTAAGATTTTCAATAGAATCAAAGCCTGTAAAACTACCGTCTCTTTCAAAGCAGCGTGTTCCAATATCCACTATACCTCCTGCTCCTGTAATGCTCACCAGATTATAATCATATCCAAAAGCACCTCGTCCAAGAGCAGTAACACTTGCATCCAGTATTACATTGGTAAGCTTATTAAGCCCGTAAAACATGTATTGTCCAATATAAGTCACATCCGAATAGACCTTAACCGTTACTATATTCTCAAAAAAATCAGGTCTGTCATTTACGATAACATTATCACCCTCAGTAACAGTCTTATCATACATAGCGCCCTTGCCTACCACCTCCAGTAAGCCGATTTCACTGTCAAATCTACCGTATACATTCTCTCCCAGACGCACATCATAGTCATCTCTTACCAGAGTGCAATTATAGGTTATGCCTTCTTCAAGTGTACTATAAATGGTACTTTTATCTATTAGGTCTCTATAATTACTTCCAAGAGAATCATTTAAAGCTACAGCTCCACTTGTACCGTCGCTTATACCAAGTGCCGAATTATCAAGAGTAACATTATCCAATACAATTTTATTAATATTCGTACAGCCTTCAAAGGCGAAGCAACCATCACAGCAAATACATTTTACAGTAGAAGGAATAGTAACCTTAGCAAGAGATGTACAATTCTTAAAGGAATCAGGAGCAAGGTAGCTTACATTTCCAAAGGATATTGACTTTAGCTGACTATTGTTACTAAAGGCATTGCCGGCGACTCCCGAAATATACTTTTCAAAGACTACCTCCACTAAATTCGAATCGCAAAAGGAGTATTCCGGAATTATATATGTGCCGCTGCTATAATTAGCAATAGTAACCTTATCAACCATTGAATCCTTAATTACATACTGACCAATCGCCAAATAATCACTATCTCCGTCGCAGCTCATATTCTCTATTCTCAGCTTCGTAATCGAGCTTCCCTCAAATACACCATCCCCGAGACTTTTGAGTTTTTTAAGCTCGAAATAGCCTGTTATTCCGGAATTCTTAAAGGCATAATCACCAATAGCCATACCCTCAGGAATCTTAATGGAGGCAAGACTCTTACAACCATAAAAAGCATAATCACCAATAGCCGTCATACCCTCCCTGGTACCTACAAAAGTAAGATTACTGCAGCCTGCAAAAGCTCCCGCGCCATAGTTTTTAAGGGTAGTATCCTCCGGAATTACTACTGACTTTATCGCATTTCTATCAGGATACAGTGGAGAGTCAGAATATATTCTGCCACCTTCAGCTATGGATGTATTATAATCCCCCATGACTTTGTCATTGCTTGTAGCAATAGTTAATACACCTGTGCTAATATCAAGGGTTCCCGTTACATCTTCATTAGCACCTGTCGGACCTAATTCATATACCTTGGTAGTCTCCTCTGCTTTTTCAAGCTCTAATTCATATAGGATTCCCTCGGTCAGGGTCAGGTATAATTGTCCATCGACAGGATTCCTATACAGAGCCTGCAGCGTAAGATCCACATTAGCCTTATAATTATTGAGTACAATTGTACTGATTTTATTATTACCCGCATCAGGCAAATCAAAATTCTCTATATTTTCTCCACTTCCCGCAAGAGTCAATACATCAACGGTAACACCGTTAAGAGCTGACTTTGCAAAAGAAACTAAACCGTTTACATTCATGGAAAGCGTTAAGGGACTACTGTTAGAGCCTGTATCCGTAAAGGCATTGTTACCCACCTTTTCTATTTTGGGAAGAAGGGCTTCCCTTAAGCCACTGTTGCTAAAGGCATTTTCCTCCAATATCTTAAGATTACTTAAGTCAAAATCCTTAAATATTTTTGAATTATAGAAAGCATACGGACCTATCTTCTCTACAGCGGAAGTATCATCAATACTGCTCAGTTTAGTACAGTCCATAAAACATCTGTCCCCTATTGACACTACATTCCCAAAGCCCTCAACACTCTCTAAGGAATTGCAGCCCCTAAATACATAGCCATCTATCCTGGTTACTCGTCCATGTAGCTGTACCTCTGTAAGATTCTTACAATCTATAAACAGGACCTGGGAAAACTCAATGGCATCCTCAGCAGCATCACTGCATACCACCTTTTTAATATTCTCTCTGTAGGGATAAAAGTCGGGATGGGGACCACCGGTATAATATACATAGGTTGCACCACTGCCATATATGGTAAACGTACCATCCTCATCAAGAATACCATACACGTTTGAACCGATTACATATTCCCCCACCCAGTCAGGGACTGTAGCCATAGTATTTTCAAGCTCATCGCTATCATCAGATAACAGAAGTGCTTCATCCAAATCAAGTTCGTTTGCAGAGATTGTATTATCAGAAATCGTATCAATCTCATTGTTAGATACAGTGTCAACCTCATTATCAGATACAATATCAGCCTCATTGTCAGATACAATATCAAGAGCATTATCGGATACCGTATCATTAGAAGCTACCGAAAGCTCACCGGACAATTCCTCATCTTCATCAAGAGCTAATAACAAATCCTCTTCACTATCGGATATATTTTCCTCAGGAGCCATTAGCAATATATCCTCTTCACTGCTCACATCATTAAGAAGTATCTCATCATCTGCCGGTTCATAATCGTTCAACAAATCAACTTCTTCATAAGGCTCCTCGTTAATAGCCTCATTAGTATCACCGTAAAAAATGTCATTTTTATAGTCGGAATCACCATTATCCAACAATATATCCTCTGAATATACTGCAATCTCAAGCTCATCGGCATGAATATTAATATTGATTACATAACAAACAATACCTGCTATTACTACCAACGCAGCAAGTATTTTTAACCATCTACATGTTTTTCTACCCTTTCCATCTTTCATGTAGGTTCCTCTTTTTAATAGGTATTATTGATGAAGTTCAACAGTAAATCCCATATAGCCCGAATACTTTCCCGGATTAGGGATAGTAGAGGTTATAGTTCCCGTGGTTCTCGTATAATCCGACGCATTTTCAAGAACAATCGAATTATCAGGCAAACTACTTTTGTCAGTTCCCTTTACATAGAAATTAACTATAGGCTGCGTAACAAATACCTTTGCTGAAAAGGTCTGTGCAGCAGTGGTAATATCAAAGGATGACACAGGCTTTACAGAAATATAGGCACCCTTAGGCAGCACCCCCTTAACCTTCACCGTATAATCAGAATAATACTTGGTAAAGTCATCTGCATCTCTTTCCATAGTGATTTCCTGTGGAATAGCCACAACAAATTCAGCACCGTAGGCATCCGTCTTAACCAGTGTCTTAAAATTATCACTGTCCGTATCTACAGTGGTGGTCTGGTCTGCGAATACAGGTATGCATATTATAATCAACGAAATAATTAGTATTATTACAGGTTTACTTCTTTTCGTAGTATCACCCTCTTTCAATTCTAAGCACTATAGTTATTATTGTGTTATTATTGTGTTACCCTTGATTACTCGACAGTTACGGTAACATTCTGATCAACAAAATACAGAGGAGTCATATTTTCTCTTGCAAGCCCTAAGCTTTCATCCTCCATTCTATAGGGTTGCTGATGGAATCTAAGGGAATAGGTTCCCGGAAGAAAGTATTGTGTAGCATCCCATTCCGTCTGCTTTCCCGCTTCTATTAGTCCTGATTTATATATGAAATTATCCTCTTCATCATAAATCTCATATTCCATATATATTCTTGATTCAGCATTATCTGATTCATTTTTCAAATAAACAGGGGAACCCTGCGCGGCATAAATACTGTCATAGCCGGTAAAATAAGTCATCTTATCCTCAGAATTCTTACTATCCTCAGGAGTAGCCTCAGTGGACAAATGCATATTGTTCATATCACTGACTTCCTTATTATTAGTAGCCTGTGTATTGCCACCTGCCCTCTTAAGATATAGACATCCTAAAATAATAGCAGGAACGAATAATACAATAAATATTGCCAAAATAATATATAATCTGTCGTTATTTTTTTCCTTCTTCTCGTCCATGAATAACCCTCCTGTACTATATTATCGGCATTATTTAATAAATACTTAATATTTTCTTATAACAATAAATGCCCCGGTTACCCGGGGCATTTATTGTTATAAATATTAATTCTTTTCAACAAAGAATGTCTTATCAATAGGCTGTGCCTTAATCTTGAAGGTTATTGTCTTGTAGCCTGCATATCCATTCATACCACGAACGGTTACTGTAGCTTTACCCTTCTTAATATTGCTTGAGTAAGAAACTATTGCATAATCAGCAGTATCGAAATCAGCTAAATCACCCAATGCATAATAGGTGGTTGTATTCTTACCCTTACCTGACTGAACATAGAAGTTATATTCACCTTGCTCCTGCGAAGGATCAGTCATAGGATTAAGAATAATCTCATCTCCCACATAGAAGATATCTCCGCAGGCAACTCCCTTAACCTTAGGAAGCTTAGAATCAACTACTCGATAATATGTTTTATAGGTTCCTTCATAATTAGGAGCATTACCTTTAATTTCTACAGTATATATTGTGCCTGCGACTCCACACTTGCTCTTATCAGGAACAGGAGAACCATCAAAGTAGTACTCAACAGTATAATCCTTGCCTGCCTTAAGCGTCTTGCCTGTTGCAATTTCCTTAACTACTACTGCTGACTTGAAGCCATTCTTCTTGGTATTCTGCTTAACAGCGGGAGCAATTACAGTAAACTGTGTATCCTCATCCTTTTCATTGTACCATACAATTGAATTATCAAGGTCAGCCTTTTCAACCTCATATTTAATGGTCTTAGTTCCTGTGAAGTTACCCTTACCCTTAACCTCTACAGTTGCAATATTTCCTGCAGCCTTATTGTTCTTGTACTTAAGTGTGTAATCAACACCTTCCTTAAGCGTAACACCATCGTAGGTAACTGTAGGTATCAGCTTAGCTCCACTCTTACTGTAGGCAACTGAATCTGCACAATCCCAATCAAGTTTCTCTTCTGTATCCTGCTCTATATTATATCCGGTAATCTTAAACTTAATTGTCTTAGTTCCCGAATATCCCTTAGCAGGATTACCTGTAATTACAATCGAACCTTTACCTACGTTAACATTGTTCTTATAGGTTACGAAAATATCATCATCTTCATTAACCTCTGCACCGTCCACCAGATATATTGCGTCTTCAAAGGTAATTGCACCACCTGTATACTGAGCAATAAGTCCGTTAGATGTTGCTATAGCAGCAGTCTTTACTGAAGTACCTACTATCTTATAGGTAAATAACTTATATGAGCCTTCATAAGAACCCATACCTACTATAACAAGTGTTGCAGTTCCTACTGAGTTACAATTTATACACTCCAATTCATAGTCTGTACCTTCTATAAGTACAGTCTTACCTACCTTAACAGTAAGATCTGTAGGTACTACACCGTCTTCATTAAATGCATACTTCTTAGCAAGACCTGATACCTTAGCATTCTTAAGACTACCTGAATTAACAATGTAATACTTACAATATACTGTACCTTCAAAGTTATTACCTTTACCTGTAATCATAATCCAGTACTTATTAGCATCTGCCGGATCTACAATTGAAGATTTTGTATAATCCAGATATTCTACAGTAAATTCCTTCTTGCTAAGCTTAAGATTCTTACCCTTCCAGGTGAACTTAGGAACAGGCTTCTGAATCTTGCCGTTACTCATCTTAACAATTTCAGGTTCATAACTGATATCTTCAGATTCAATATCAACCTTATCAATGGTAAATGGAATAGTTATCTTCTCAGTATAGTTACCTTTACCCTTAATGATAATGGTAGGTGCATTAGCAGATTTCTTATCTGCTGCATTTAAGTTATTCTTGTAGCTTACTGTATAATCCTTACCATTCTTAAGAAGTGTAGTTCCATCATATACTCTAAGCTCAGGGAAGGTAATCTTACTTCCTGTGTAGATAACCTCTTCATCATA
>JAZQOI010000040.1:0-7327 GCA_045627745.1 Lachnospiraceae bacterium
TTCCTCATCAATTATCGGCTCATCTTCTGCAACCGCCTCATCAATGATATCAAGAGTTGCTTCTTCCTCGTCAATGTCAGATACCTTAATCTCTTCCTCAGTATCAATAACATCACCCTTAGAATCTGACTCGTTTAACAGAATTTCTTCAGAATCCTCCTTAGACTCAGATGTACTTACATCTGTAGCCTCAGTTGATGCATCTTCATCAACCACCTCAAGTAAATCCTGAGCTTCGTTAGAAGAATCAAGAATTACCGCAGCCTCTGTTGGCATAGGAACTGAGCCCACTACCATTGCTACACATAGCAATGTAACCAGCCAACGTTTTAATAAATCCTTAGACTTCATATACTCTCCTTTTCTCGTACAATATTGTATTTGAGGTGTAAATATCGTACAATTTAATATTTTTATTGAATTAATCAAGACACCTCACCTTGACTACAATCCGTTAAATTTTAGCACATTTTCCAACTACATTCAATATTTCATGTGACTCTTTATTGATTTTGCCATTCGCAAATGAATTATCAATCAAGACTGTTCTCATTGAGTACTGACCTAATAGTTGTCAGAATATTTCTTAACAATTTCGCAATTCAGGCTACCGGCTTTCTTGGATAGATACAAGCGCAGCCTTATGACGGCGTGCATTTTGTCATTTTATAAGGCTTTAAAGGTGTACAGGTATGCTCAATCCCCTGCTCCTTCAGTTCATCACATATGGCCTTTAAATATATATCCTCTTTAAAATCAAATACAAAACTAATCATAAATTTGCCATTATTATTAATAATCTCGCCGGAGATACCAAGCTCCGGTGCATCTCTGTCGCAGAACTGATCTGTTATATATTTCTGAAGCTCTCCAAAGGGTGATTGTCCCACATAGCTTAATAAAAATGTGTTGGCAGAAAATTGCATCGGTACTAAAATTCCATAGATAAACTTTTTAATAGCAATAGAAGGAAGCTTGCCTAAAACATTATAAAAAATCGTAAACGGTCTCACATTATAACGTATTGTTTCCGGGTCATTCCTTAAAAAAATTTGTCCTCTTAAGGCAGTATTTTGTAAAGAAAAAGGTAATTGAGCGATTTTCTCCGAAAAGTTAACACTCATAAAATCCGTCAGACTATGGTGTGCCTGTGGTGCCCCAAACCCACTTCTTAAATCCATTTCAATACCTGCATTTATAGGCTTCTTATTGTCAGGATTCAATCTTTTTACTGCTCTTGCCACTATAACAGCCATCAAAGCAATAGGACTTCCGTCATTCAGTCTGCAATGCTTCATAAATTCCTTCTCATCAATGGTAACAATACAGGAATACCTTTCACCTCTTGTCAGACGTTTGTCATCCTTAAGATGAAAGGAATCCAAAAACAGTCTGCGCTTTGCAAGAGGTTTAATATTCTTCGGAAGCTTTCTCGGAAAGGGATCTATGTATTCTTCTTCTTTTATTTCATCACCTAACAGTCTAATCCCTTCCGTATTACAATCAAATCCATATTTTTCCTTGCAATAATAATATAAGAACGTATGCTGAAAATAACAAAATCCTCTTCCATCACACAGACCATGAAAGCCATTGTAATATAGCTTATTTCCATAATATGAGAAAACAATAAGGTGTTCATTTACTTCTTCCCCGCCTATAGTAATAGGCTCGTTACTTTCAATTACTACAATAGGTCTGTCATTATATACAAGATACACCGCTCCATGCTTGCGAATTCTTCTGACTCTCAAATACGGATATCTTTCATAGGTGGTTTCAATAGCATGCATAAGAATATCTCTGTCAATATCATCAACAAAGGTCTGTGTTAATCTAAATGTATTACTGTTTTTATCAGAAATGCTGTAATAATGATATGCCGAATATACTTTTTCACAGAAGTCCTTCTTAAAATCCATTTATTAATAATCTCCTTAACATCATAGTTTAATAATCTTTTCTCTTTCCCCAAACATATAATAATTATTCATTATGGCTTCCTTTATAGACACTCAATTCCGAAAAGAAACTAATTCAAAGGAATCGAATTTAACAACCTCAGACTCAGGTTTTTCGGTATCAAAGTAGTAACTGTCAACGCAGCCGCCTTTTGTATCAATTACTGAAAATTCCGTAATAGTATCGCTTGAAAGATATGGTTTATCCCCGGGCAAAGCCTGAATATTGGGGAATTCAGGTTCATTACCATATAAATCATCTGTCAAGGCAAAATCATTAGCATCCCAGTATTTTGCCATATTGCTTCTTGCATCATTTTTTACAAATGCCGAAGGAATACCGGAGCGCATATCCTGACCATTATAATATCCCCCGTAAGTATTGCCCACATTTGATGTTTCAAGGACCTTCATTCCTGATTGTGTTTCAAAACGGTTCCATATGTGAGTATGGGCTTCAAATAGGAGGTTTACACCCTCTTGTTCCATTAAAGGTACCAGATTATTCGCGATATAATCATTCTCTAAAGGATAATTAAATATGGTCATATCCTGACCTGTTACACTGTCCTTAACAACACTTTTTACAGGCTTGGTAAAGGCATGTTCCCCATTGCCGCCAAGAGTTGAATAAGGCGAGTGAAACATTACCATTTTATATTTACTGTTTTGATAGCTTTTCGACTTAAGTGATTTTTCAAAGAAATTATACTGGGGACTGCCCTTTTCCACGCTCTCAAAAATAAATTCACCGCCACCGTCTATATCGGCAGTGGAACCGATAAGTTCAGAATATCTTCCCCTGATTCCCAGATTCGAAAGTCTCCAGGGACGATTCACATCCAAAGTAATAAGCCCCACATCACCTATAGTGGTCATATAATAATTCTCTTCCATCTTGTCATTTCTGGGCATGGAAAATATTTCTTTCCAGGTAATCCTGTTATAATCATCCGGTGCAGGGTCGTTAAATTGCTCCGACAGGAGATTTTTTGTAGAAAATCTTCCCATATAATCATGATTTCCCATAGCCGCATAAATAGGCGTATTCTGCAAAAATTCACCACCCTTATAGGTAACACCGTTTAAGGTATAATCCGCCTTTCCCGTCATGACTTTGAAAAAAGCATTATCCGCATAAAACCAATAATAGGCACTGTCAATAACATCAACAATATCGCCGTTTGCCAATATGGCATCAACCTCCTGCAGGGTTTCATAAGCCTTAGTAAAATTAGCGACACTCATAGGCTTGCCTTGCAAATCCGAGGTAAGCAGAATTCTCACATCACTCCCCGGCTGTGACTTGGAATGAAGCGAGTAAATATCGCTTTCTGCTATATCAGACACAACCTTGTATGGTATCTTCTCATTATTGTTTCCTCTGTACAAAGGAAGCTTGTTAACAATAGCTTCATGCCTATATATCATCGCACGAATAGACGGGTCATCTCTGGTCGCCTCCGTCTTCCCACCCCGAAGTCTGCTCATAAGCTTTGTGTTAGCCGGTATCTGTCTGGTAGCAGGCTTATCGCTACCGTTTTCATATAAAATAACAGTGTTATCATTCCCCGGCTCCTCCGTAAACCACACAACACTAACAGTATTGTCGCAGGGATTCATTAATATAGGCTCCGTAAGAAGCGCCGTAACCGTAACCTCCTCTGCGCGTATTTCTTTTGTCCATGTCATAATCATACAACTCATCACAGCAACTGCTCCTATGAGTAATCTAAATTTTCCGTTCATATTTTTTCCTTTGCAATCATAGTAATAATTCTTAATACAAGCAGCGCCTCCTCTATCAACATCGAATAACGTCGTATCATGCTACTCTCATAGCCCCATTTATTCATTTCATTTTCCAATAAATTCAGGCATTCCTAAATGTCCTGATTTGATAATGTTTTCATAACTACCCCCATCTTAAGATAATTCTCTCATTACTACACCAATCTTAAGATAATTCTCTCATTCTAATATCGACTTAATATGACAAAGGGACAACCCTCGTTGCAAAAGCTACGTCCCTAC
The DNA here is from genome assembly GCA_045627745.1 of Lachnospiraceae bacterium. Lineage (GTDB taxonomy): Bacteria > Bacillota > Clostridia > Lachnospirales > Lachnospiraceae > UBA2868. The sequence goes on from JAZQOI010000040.1 coordinate 3,996, forward strand.
ATTTATATTCTTAACCCATTTATATTTACGGTATCTTGCTATCTTAAATGGGAACGAAGTAAATTCATCAAAATGCAGTAGCAGTGCAACCACAATAGGAGGAAGTTTTAATAAATACAGACAAATCAAGCCTACCGGTACAATAATCAGCCACATATTAATCGAATCAATAATCAAAAGCGCAAAGGTATCTCCCCCTGCATATAATCCACCAAAATTCATAATACAATTGAGGCCCTTAAACAGCAATTCAAATGCAACTACATACAGCATTGTTTGTAAAAATTCAAATGCAGTATCTGTTAATTTAAACGGCAATATCCTCACATTGAAGGCTAACAGCAATATTGCAAGCGTAGTACATAAGCCAACAACTGTGGTTATCTTAAAATATCGCTTACTGAACAGCTTTGCCTCCTCAAGTCTATTGTTTCCAAGTCTGGAACCCACAAGAATTCCGGCTGTATTATATAATCCGGCACATGCAAAAATCGCCATATCGCTGATAATTGTAACTGTTCCGTTTGCTGCGACGATATCTGAACCCATATGGCCAAAAATCGACGTAACAATATTATTTGCCAACATCCAGGATACCATCTGTGCACTAACAGTAACGGTTTTCTTGATATATTCCACAAACAGTCCCTTTGACTTTTTCAGACCTGACCAAGCAAATATGTGAATATCTTTATTTACTACACAATCTATTGTACATGCAACAAATTGAAATGCTGCCGAAATAGCACTTCCCCACGCTGCACCTCGTATTCCCATGGCAGGAAATCCCAAATAGCCAAATACAAGAATAATATTCAAGCTAAAATCAATCACCGCCGCTAAAACCATATACATGGCAAATCGAATGACTTTGCCGGTATTCTTCAAAATTGCATAGTAGATTTGAAAAAATGAAGCGCAAAGAAACATCGGACTTATAAGACGCAAATACAGGCTTCCTTTTTCAATAAGCACCGGAACATTCGTATATACCGACATAACCGACCTGGGTGCAAAGCACGCGGGAATAAAGAATATCAATGCCATCACAACCGAAAAACATATTGATACCTGTAGTATCCTATTAATTCCATCTCTATCCCGACGTCCCCAACACTGTGATGCGAATATCGTAGTTCCGGTTACAAGTGCAGTCATAATAATATTAAATAATTCTATATAGGCAGTTGCCATAGATATGGCAGATAGTGAATCCTGCTCTAACAATCCCATCAGAATTGAATCTGTAGCTGTAATAGCGGTTGTAAAAAGTACCTGCATAGCTACGGGAACAGCTAAAAACCATACATTTTTATTAAATATGCTGACTTCATGATTTTCCTTAGGTAATGTAAGATACAACTTATTCTTCCCAGCCAAATATGAATATCTGAACTCGCATCCGGTTCCTGACAGCAGGCGCTCATGCATATGTTGCAAATATTCCTTCGGACCGTCTTGGCTTTCATAAGGATAAACTCTTTTACCGTCAACCACATAAACCAGCCTAAATGATTTTCTCTTGTCCAATATTTCAAAAGACAGTTCCGCATTCTCACCAAATGCCCCCTGCCACTTAAGCAGCGCCTCCTCTATCAACATCGAATAACGTCGTATCATGCTACTCTCATAGCCCCATTTATTCATTTCATTTTCCAATAAATTAAGGCATTCCTGAATATCCTGATTTGATAATGTTTTCATAACTACCCCCATCTTAAGATAATTCTCTCATTACTACACCCATCTTAAGATAATTCTCTCATTACTACACCCATCTTAAGATAATTCTCTCATTCTAATATCGACTTAATATGACAAAGGGACAACCCTCGTTGCAAAAGCTACGTCCCTAATTAGTCAATCGAACGGTGTTTTCTTTCAATCGTTCGATTTATATTGATATTTTCGTTCGTTTCGTATATAATATAATCATAAAATATAGAAAGGATGATGATTATGTCTATAACTGCAACTGAATTAAAAATGAATCTCGGCAAATATTTACTCCTTGCCGCAACCGAAGATATATATATTACAAAGAATGGAACTACTGTTGCAAAATTAGTTTCTCCCTATCAGAACAAGCTTTCCTTAGTGGATGAGCTCTTTGGTAGTGTTCCTGATACTCTCACATTAGAGGAAGCCAGAGAGGAGCGGTTAAGTAAAATATGAAAGCTTTAATTGACACTTGCGTTGTCATGGATTTTTTACAGCACAGAGAACCGTTCGCCGATGATGCAAAAGCTATCTTTCGCGCTGCTGCATGTGAACAATTTACAGGTTGCATAACAGCTAAATCAGCAACAGATATTTACTATCTAACTCATCGCTGTACTCACAATGATAAGGAAGCCCACAATAAATTGAATTCATTGCTGAGTATTATAAGTATGCTTGATACTTCTGCAGTAGATATATTTCATGCGCTATCGTCAGAAACTACTGACTTTGAAGATGCAGTTATGATTGAAACCGCATCCAGATCACATGTTGATTGTATTGTAACTCGCAACCAAAAAGATTATAAAAAATCTTCTATTCCTGTTATTAATCCATCAGAATTTTTGCAACAATTAAAAGATGAAGAAACATAATAATACTTCATTTCTACTGCCTTGATTATTATTATCAAGGCAGTTTTATATTAGATCATAATGATTAAAACAATTGTGCTTTATTTCTTATCTTTCTTCAATAACCATTGATGCATGCTTAAATATGTCGCTATCAATATGCATACAAAGACACCTAGTACAATTGGAAATATCCACATACCGACAAGCTGGGCTATTTGCCCAAACACTATAGAGATAATCATAAACGACAGGCTTGCAACTGTCATTTGTGATCCAATAATGGCCGGTGCTTTACTCTCCCCAAACAATATAGGAGTAATATAATTAAAATTAGGAAATAAAGGTCCATTACCAATTCCAATCAAAAGCAAACCAACAACTATTAACCAACCGGATGTTGGTACAAATAAAGTGGCTATACCACAGATAATCAGGCACATGCAGATCGATATAATTTTGTATATGTTCAAATACTTTGATATTAATCCGGATAAAAATCTTCCAACAGCTACACCTATAAAATAAAAAATCATCTTTGCCGCTGCACTTTCAGGTGCTAGTCCGCTCTTTTCTACAAAATAAGTACTTCCCCAGGAACCACATGTACACTCTATGCTTATTCCCATTATAACATAAGCGACAGCGTGAATGTCATGCTGTCAGATGTTTCTTGTTATACTGATTCATAATCCAATGTGCAAATTTCAAATTCAGCATCATCAAAACCGCCGTTGTGACAATTAAAACCGATGT
>JAZQOI010000041.1:0-15422 GCA_045627745.1 Lachnospiraceae bacterium
CTACAGAAGAATCAAGAATTACCGAAGCCTCTGTTGGCATAGGTACAGAACCCACTACCATTGCCACACATAGCAATGTAACCAGCCAACGCTTAAACCAATCCTTTTTACTCATACTAGCTCCTATCCCGTACAATATTATCTAGGGTGATTATTGTACATTTTTATTAATTATTACGACAAATATCCTCCCTACAGACACTTGTCTGTACAATTTTACCATATCCTCACATCACATTCAACAGATATGGTGACATTATTTTACAAAATATTTATCAAAATTTCACCGGTCAAATTCTTGGTTCTTGCCCCTTCCTTAATATGCGAAAATTATAAATGTATTCCTTCACAGAAAATAATGTGGTAGAATTATAAATTGTTTATTTTACAACTATTCAATGAATTTGAAAGGGTAATTGATATGAGCAGATTAGAAATCAAAGTTCCCAATAAAGCGCAGACAGTACTGGAAACGCTTTATAAGGACATGGAAAGACGAATTGAAAGCTCCCCATTTGGACTATGTCCAATAGATATGACCAGAGCTTTTCTTCGTATGTGTCATGCACAGTCTTGCGGCAAATGTACTCCCTGCCGTGTAGGTCTTGGACAGCTTGCCAATCTTATGGATGATGTACTTGAAGGTCGTGCCACTCTCGACACATTAACTCTCCTTGAAGAAACAGCGCAAAGTATTACAGAAACAGCCGATTGTGCCATCGGATATCAGGCGGCGGAAATGGTTCTTAAGGGCTTAACAGGCTTTAAAGATGAATATCTATCTCATCTTGAACATCACAAATGTACCTGTGATTATAAGACACCTGTTCCTTGCGTGTCCCTATGTCCTGCCGGAGTGGATATTCCCGGCTACATCGCTTTAATAAGAGAAGGAAGATATGATGACGCCGTTAAGCTAATCAGAAAGGACAATCCCTTCCCTACCACCTGTGGTCTTATCTGCGAGCACCCCTGTGAAGCAAGATGCCGTAGAAATATTATAGATGATGCCATTAACATTCGTGGTCTTAAGCGTATGGCATGTGAGTATGCACCTAACGTACCCGCACCTGAATGTTCTCCCGCTACAGGGAAGAAAATTGCCATTGTAGGCGGTGGTCCTTCAGGACTGTCAACTGCCTATTATTTGCAGCTTATGGGACACGAAACTACAGTATACGAAGCTAATGACAAGCTGGGCGGTATGCTCCGTTACGGCATTCCTAACTACCGTCTTCCTAAGGATAAGCTCGAGAACGACATAGCTGTTATTCTTCAGACAGGTGTCAAAGTCATATACAATACAAATGTTGGTGTGGATATATCTCTTGAAGAACTAAAGTCAAAATACGACGCTCTTGTAATAGCCATTGGCGCCTCTACCGATAAGAAAATGGGTATTGAGGGTGAGGACGCAAAGGGTGTTGTATCTGCCGTATCCTTCTTAAAGGAATCAGGCTGTGGAGGCGGACCATCCCTTGAAGGCAAAGAGGTATGCGTAATAGGTGGTGGTAATGTATCAATGGATGCTGTCAGAACGGCCATAAGAAAGGGTGCTAAGAAAGTCAGTATCGTATACAGAAGAAGGCGTGAGGATATGACGGCACTTCGTCAGGAAATCGAATCTGCTGCCGAGGAAGGTGTAATTATGCAGATATTAAAGGCACCTGCCAAAATCCAGTCAACCCCTGAGGGCACAGTCAAAGGTCTGTGGGTTACACCGCAGATGATAGGATCCATTAAGGGTGGACGTGCTTCCGTGAAGCCATCCGGTGAGCCTGAATACATGATTCCCTGCGATATGGTAATAGTAGCTATCGGTCAGGAAATTGTATCAGAGCCCTTCGCCAAATCAGGAGTTCCTGTAAGCAGCAGAAATACCATTCTATCTGACCGTTTTGGTACATTTCCGGATGTACCCGGTGTATTTGCCGGTGGTGACTGCGCTACAGGTCCTGCCACTGTTATACGTGCAATTGCTGCAGCCAAGGTATTAGCTAAGAACATAGATGAATATTTAGGCTTCGACCATGAAATATCCTGTGATGTAGTAGTTCCCACACCTAATATTTCAGACAGAGAGCCCTGCGGAAGAGTTAACATGATTGAAAGAGCAAGCTGCGACAGAAAATGTGATTTTGAAGGTGTGGAAGTTCCCATGTCAGTAGCAGAATGTAAACAGGAAGCAGAACGATGCTTACGCTGCGACCACTTCGGCTATGGAATATTCAAAGGAGGCAGACAGGTACAATGGTAAATTTAACAATAGATAATGTAAAGGTGTCTGTTCCCGAGGGCACTACCATAATGGAAGCAGCAACAGATGCAGGTATCAGAATTCCCAAGCTGTGCTTCCTTAAGGAGATTAACGAAATAGCAGCGTGTCGCGTATGCGTGGTAGAGGTAGAAGGTAAAAGCAAGCTGATTACGGCCTGTAATAATATAGTAGAAGAAGGTATGGTGGTATATACTAATTCAGCCAAGGTCCGCAAGAACAGAAAAACAATAGTTAAGCTCATTTTATCCCATCATGACGGCTACTGTACCTCCTGCGCAAGGAACCAGAACTGTGAATTACAGCGTCTTGCCAAGGAGCTTAACATTCAGATTATCCCCTATAACAAGGAGCTTGATGGCAGCACCTGGGACAGTAATTTCCCACTTATTCGTGATTCCAAAAAATGTATAAAATGCATGCGCTGTATTAATTTCTGCAGCAAGGTTCAGGGCATGAATATATGGGATACAGCAGGCACCGGCTCACTTACATCAATACATGTAGCTTCCGATAAGTGCATTAACGAATCAGACTGTGCTCTATGTGGTCAGTGTATTACCCACTGTCCTGTAGGTGCCCTTCGTGAAAGAGATGACACCACCTCAGTATGGCACGCCATTGAAGATCCTACAGTAGTTACGGTTGTTCAGGTAGCACCTGCTGTTAGAACTGCCTGGGCTGAATTTCTGGGCACAGACAATGAACATTCCACAATGGAATATATGATAGATGCTTTAAGAAAAATCGGATTTGACTACGTATTCGACACCACTTTCACAGCAGACCTGACTATTATGGAGGAGGGCAGTGAATTTGTTAAGCGCTTCTCAGCGGGTGATACCGGGGATATGCCTATGTTTACCTCCTGCTGCCCGGGCTGGCTTCGCATGCTCAAGTCCAAGTATCCCGAGTTGTTGCCACGTTTATCAACAGCCAAGTCACCGCAGCAGATGTTTGGTTCTGTAATGAAGAGCTATTTTGCAGAAAAAATCAATGTGGAGCCTTCCAAGCTGTACACCGTATCCATTATGCCCTGTCTTGCCAAGAAGGACGAGCGTACAATGGAATTTGAGTACAAGGAATATAAAGGACATGAGGTTGATGCTGTTCTTACCACCAGAGAGCTTGTAAGAATGATTGCCAATGCAGGAATAGACCCCAAATCCCTGGAAAAGGGCAAATGCGACAATCCAATGTATGATATTTCCGGAGCCGGGGTGATATTTGGTTCAACAGGTGGTGTTATGGAGGCAGCACTTCGTTCGGCCTATTATCTCATTACAGGAAATAATCCTACTCCCGACAGCTTCAAGGAAGTGCGTTCCACAATGAATGCGGACGGATACATAGATGCCAAGGTTAATATTGGTGATATTACCATATCAGCAGCCGTGGTCAATGGTCTTGCCAACGCTCAGATGCTTATTGAGAAGCTTAAGAAAAAGGAAGTTCATTATGACTTTGTGGAAGTGATGGCTTGTCCCGGCGGATGTGTAGGCGGTGGCGGACAGCCTATTCACGACGGGGAGGAATATGCTCCCAAGCGTTCCGTAAAATTATATGAGCTTGATAAAGAGGCTCAGATACGCTTCTCCCATGAGAATCCTTCAGTCAACGCTCTCTACAAGGATTTCTTAGGCGAGCCTAATTCACACCTTGCCCACGAATTACTTCATACAGAGCACAAGAAAGAGGGATTCTAAACTGTAGTAATATAACACAATTATAAAAAACCTGTGGTTTCAAAGAAAAAGAAACCACAGGTTTTATTATTCAAATAGTACAGAGACTACTCTATGCAATCGATTGAATCCCGACTGAGATATACCTGTAATACTAAGGACGCTTGATTTTCATAGCAGCGGTTCTTTCAAAATCAGTATCACGCACAACAATTCTGATTGCACCGTAGCGTTCCTCGTACTGACCTACAATTGCCTTAACCTTCTTAAGAACCTGTTCAGACATATTCGCATCCATATCCTTAATCATAGTTATTTCAAGAACAAATCCACGTTCAGCTATATTCACAACATCCTTGTAGTATAATAGCGCACCGGTAATCTGATGAAGCTCCGAAACCTTTCCCTCTATTTCTTCAGGCGAAATATTCTCTCCATTCGGCATAGGAATCAATGCCTTAATTCGTCCCGTTATATAGAGGAAACCATCTTTGTCAAGCTTACCCAAATCACCTGTTCTAAAAAATCCATCCTCAGTGAAGGCTGTTCTGTCAAGTCTGCCACCCTTTTTATAATATCCAAGGAATACCGTATCTCCCCTTAACAGAATTTCTCCGGAACCGTCATAATTCTCACTCATATCTATAGACAGCTCAATATTATTAAAGGTAAGTCCCACAGAGGAAGGCTTCTTAATAGGAATAGGATTACCTGTGGTAAGATTCGTTGACTCTGTCAGTCCATACCCGGGATATACCATAATTCCATAATTCATGTACTCCTCATACAGATACGTCGGTATACCTGCCGCTCCTGTAATAATGCATTTAAGAGCACCGCCTGTTGCGTCATAGCCATACCTGTTCATCATGGCAAGAACAATTTCAAGCTGTCTGGGAATCAGAACGGTTTCATCCGGTCTGTATAATGCAAAATCATGAAAAATATCCTCCGGAGTATCATTGAAGCACACAGTTACACCGGCTAAAATATTCCTAAGCAGGGATCTGATATATCCAAAAACATGAATTAAGGGAAGTGCCACCATAGAACACTCAACCTCCTTCACCCTGTAAAACAATCCATTGTAAGCACCGGCAATCAGATTCCTATGCGACAGTAAGGATGCTCTTCTGTCTCCCGTAGTTCCGCTGGTAAAAAATATACAGGCAGGGGCATCAGGTAGTAGCTGTACAGGTTCAAGCTGCCCTGTTACTTCACTCTCCGTAAGGTAACTACAGATTTCTTCATCAGTAAATACCTTAACAATATCGCACCGGTCTAAACAGACCTCATCTATCCCGGGAAGCATTACCGCTACTGCGCCAAATGCCATGGCAGCCAGTGAGGAAACTGTGGTGTAGTATTTTTTTACACAAAAAATCCCTACATTATCTCCCTTGTTAATTCCACTAGCTCTCATTTTAGTTGATACCTTCTCAATATCCTTATAAAAATCAGAATATGACTTTGACTTGCTCTCAGGAAAAATGAATGCTGTCATGTTATTATAGCTTCTAATATATTCAAGAAAATCAGGGATATTATTAAGGTGTGAATAATCCTTCGGAAAATCAAATTCATTATATTCCTTAATTTTCTCAATAGTAGTTCTGTAAATCATTTAAGTCTCCTTCTATTATGTTCATCATGAAGTTACATTCCCTTTAACCACCTCATCGACCACTTCGGACAAATCCCCAACTGTCTTAATTCCTCCAAAGCGTCCAAAGGGAATAATAATACCATAATCCCTTTCCAGCATCATAATCATCTTAATATAATCAAGAGAATCCGCTTTTAAATCTATTCTTAGATTCATTGACTCCTTCAGTTCACCGGGTTCTAACTTAAAATGTTCAGATAGAATCCTGACCACACACTCATTCATACTAATCCACTTTCTTTACGTATGCTCTCCTCTTTTTGTGATTTTCATAATCAAATCTGCTCCAGCAATTCCTGATATATACATTATCCTCAAGGCACAGATTAGTTTCTATAGCCTCTATTCTGTTAGCCTTCATGAAATCCATCAAATCGCACACCATAAGTGCTCCGATTCCCTTATCACGATACTCTGAAGTAACTCCCACAAGGCATAAGTCAATATTCTTAACAAATATGCACGCCTTAAGAAGTCTAAAAATCACCAAAGGTGTAAGCTTGCCCTTAGTACCGACAAAAACCTGGGATAGAGATGGAAAAAGCAGGCTTAAATACACCAGCTCGCCACTTGAATCCATTACAAGCCTACCATATTTCTTATTCAGAAAATACTTGAACTTGGTAATAATCTCCTTCTGCATTCTGTCTGACAGCGGCACTGTTGCATATAAATCACCATAGGATTCATCAATTAACTCAAATATCTGAGGCATAAGTTCCTTAAGGGTCTTATTAAAATCTTTATCGCTCACATAATGCAGCTTATATCTGTTAAGAATATAATCACGTATCTCTTCAAAATCAGTATCATCCTTCTTCGGAAGTCTTAACCTGTACTCATACCAGTCAACATCCTTAGTAAAACCATACTCCTCTAAAAAATCCCTATAATACGGGGCATTGTACTGTTCTTCAAAGGTACATTCCCTGTCAAAGCCTTCTATTAATAAACCCTCTCGTTCCAAATCATCAACACCGAGAGGTCCATGAACATTGTCAACGCCGTCTTGCCTTGCCTCCTCAAACACCCTGTCAAGCAGAGCAAACGCAACCTCCCTGTCATTAATAACATCAAATCGCCCAAATCTGGCTCTGTTTTCATTTCTGTATTTATTGCAGGCATCATGCCTTATGTACTGAATACGCCCTACTACCCTTTTATCCTTATAGGCAAGAAAAAATTCCGCTTTATACTCATCTGATTTTTCCTTAAACAGCTTAAGCTCATCAGCATACAAGGGCGGTATAAAGCACCTATTCCCCTTATAGAGCTCCAGCGGAAAATCAACAAATTTCTTCTGTTCTTTTCCGGTAGTAACTTTCCTTATTTCTATCATTATTTACCTGCTCTTTTGCCATTTGCCGCTAAGATAATAGCACCAGGTTATAGTACAGCCTATTCCAAAGCCAAATAATCCGTTCCACCATATTATAGACTTGCCGAGGAAAGGACTATACCTAAGTGTATACACCATTACCACACGTATTCCCAGAGCGCAGGTAGCAACAATAGCCGGGATTCCGCTGTGTCCCATTCCCTGAAACACGCCAAACAAAGGAATATATACGGCTAATACCAGATTAATAAGTGCTACTGTCTTAAGGTGTGGAATACAATATACAAGAGCCTCGGCTCCTATTCCAAAAAGTCCTGCAATATTAGGGGCAAGAACCCAGATAAGCAGCGATATAACCACCGTCATAAGTACCGAAATAACAAGAGCCTGTCTGGCACCCTTCTTAACACGGGACAATTTACCGGCTCCGTAATTCTGGCCTGTATAGGTAGCAAGAGTAGTCTGAAGCGCATTACATGGCAGATTAATATACTGTTCAATTCTCTGTCCTACAGTAAAGGATGCGGTCATTGCCTTACCGAATTCATTAACTGCACGTTGAATAAATGTAAATCCAATAGATACAATCACAAGCTGTAAGGAAATAGGCATACCGATTGCAACAGTTTTTCTGACAGCATTTCCATCAAGCCTGTAGTCTGTGATTTTGAAACGAAAAATCGAATACTTCTTAGTCATATATATATAGGCTGCTATCACAGAAATTAATTGAGCAATATCAGTGGCAACGGCAGCGCCGATTACACCCCAGTTAAATACCGCAACAAACAAAAGGTCCAGAATTACATTAATAATGGATGAAATCAACAGAAAATATAAGGTGGCATAGCTGTCGCCCACAGCTCTTAAAATCGAAGATATAATGTTATAGCCATACTGAAACACCAGACCAAAGCAGTAGCTGACAAAGTACTGTATGGTCATGGTAAGTATATCCTTAGGTACAGCCAGCAAATATGCAAAGGCAGGACGGGCAATTATAATTCCCAACAGGGTTGATGCAAGACCCAATACAGTTAAAAAGGCAATTCCCGATGAAGCGTTAATTCTGACCCTTTTCTCATCATTGGCGCCATAGCTCTGTGCAATAGTAACACCATTACCGGCGGACAGACCCATTGCAATTGCAAGAAAGAAAAAAGTAAGCGTTCCTGTTGTTCCTACTGCCGACAGGGCATCTTCTCCGGAATACTTGCCTACAATAATGGTGTCTACGGTATTATATAGCTGCTGCAACAGGGAACCGATTAATACCGGTGCTGCAAAACTGATTATATGTTTCCAGGGTGCCCCCTCTGTCATTGAACGACCTTGCATAATTGCCTCTTTTCTGTGAATGATATACTGTGAACTAAAATATTCTATCATACATCAAAAAAAAATGTTAACCATAAATGATTAACATTTTCTTTGTGTTTTTATGAAAGATAATAGTAATTAATTCTTTTTCTTACAAATTGCATCAACCTTATCAAACTCTTCTATAATCTCATTCGACGGAGCAGGTGTTGTCATGCTCACAACTACAATGAATAAAAGGCTTATAAAGAAGCCCGGAACCAAGGAATACAGACCTGTGACTTCACTGATTGTATTTCCCGAAAGGAATGGAATGTAATCCCAGATAAGAACCACGACAGCTCCGGAAATAATACCTGACAGAGCTCCATAAAGATTAGTGCGTTTCCAAAACAACGCACACAGTACCAAGGGGCCAAAAGCAGCACCAAAGCCGGCCCAGGCATCCGATACGAGAGCCATTACAGAATTGTCAGGGTTCCAGGCAATGATAAATGCAAGGATTGCAACAATACATACCGTAATACGGCTAATGCTGATAATTGTCGAATCTGAAGCCTTCTTCTTAAAAATACTTTCGCACAGAAACTTGTTAAAAAAGTCTTCCGCCACAGAGGATGAAGCCACAAGAAGCTGTGAATCTGCTGTGGACATAATGGCAGCAAGAATAGCGCACAAGAAAATACCGGCAATTAACGGTGCATGAATATCATTAATGAATAATTGTTTAATCATTTCAATAAATACATTCTCTGTGGACTCTCCACCTTCTACGCCCAGAATCACAGGATACAAATAGGCCCTTCCCAGTATTCCTATAAAGCAGGCAAATACAAGGGATAATACTACCCATACAATACCTACTACCTTGGATTTTTTAAGTTCTCTCTCATTCTTAACAGCCATAAATCTCACCAGAATATGAGGCATACCAAAATATCCCAGTCCCCAGGCAAGGGACGAAATCAAAGAAACAGTGGAAATCTTATTGCCGTTCTCCTGAAATATATTTAGGAATGATGTCGGATTGACACCTGAATCAATAAGCGTAGCTGAAAATCTGTCCGGTCCCATAATTGAATATGCAAGAACAGGCACAGACAGAAGTGCAATAAGCATAAGAATACCCTGAATCATATCAGTCTTGCACACTGCTAAAAAGCCACCCATAAATGTATACAGAAGAACTACAAACACACCCATAATAATAGCAACATGATAATCAATTCCAAATATAGAATTAAAGAGCTTACCGCCCGAAGAAAGAGCTGATGCAGTATATATCAGAAAAAATATTACAATTACAATAGAAGAAACACTTAACAGAATATTCTTATCATCCTTAAAACGATCAGAAAAAAACTCAGGAAGAGTAAGTGAATTACCGGCTACTATAGTATATTCTCTAAGACGCGAGGCTACGAAAATCCAGTTAAGTACAGTACCGATAAGAAGTCCTATTCCTATCCATGCCTGACCTGCACCCATAGCATATATTGAACCCGGCAACCCCATAAGCAGCCATCCGCTCATATCTGATGCCTGAGCCGACATAGCGGTAACAAAGCCATTAAGCCTACGTCCACCAAGAAAATAATCTTCCGATGTATTGTTGTCCTTCATACATATTGCGCCTATTACAACCATAAGCATAAGATAAACACCAAAGGCAATAAGTACCCAGATTAATGTGTTGGTATTCATGTATAATCCTCCCGAAACAGGCCCTAAGACTTTTGACCCTCATGTCATATAATATATAATGAATTTTTTATAGTCAATCGAATTTGACAATTTGTTCATAAGTAGTCCTATTTTTCTTCCATTATAGAATCAAATCTAAACTTTTCAGTCATCAATTTCACCTTTTTTGTTATATGACCTTAAATATTTTATTAATTTTGTACTCGTCAATCAATATCTTGTGTATTAAAGGCAAATTATACGAAGTTTGCAACTATTTCAAAAAATTTTAATATATTTTCAAACAATTAGTGTCACATTTACATATTTATGTTATAATGGATGAGTATTTCCGAATTACTTTTAACAATGGAGGTTACCTATGAAGAATTCGCAAAAGAAAAAAACACGTTCTATCAAAATGAAACTTTTAGGCACGATTATTCCTATCGTCACAGTGGTGGTAATAGCGCTTATCGTTATTGCCTACACCATCAGTAAGGGAATAATCAAAGAATCAGCTACTAATCAGCTGGTACTGTCGGTTCGTAACCAGAAGTCGCAGATTGACGAATGGATTACAAACGACCTTCTATCATTCGAGGCAATCAAGCACCTTATTGAAGGCTCCGAACTTGATGATGAAACACTTCAGGCTTACTTAGATCAGTTCTACGGATACAACAACGATTATCCCGACGGTCTATACGTTGCTTCCACAGACGGAACAATGATTAAACCTACTGAGTCAAGCAAAACCTCCGAAGGCTTCACAAACGATGTATGGTTCAAGGAAGGACTTACTCGTATTAACATGCAGTTTGGTACTCCTTACCGTACTAATTCCGGTGAAAACTTCATCACAGCATCCGGTATTCTTATGGACGGAGGAGAAAACCTACGTGTAATCGGTGCAGACGTATCACTTGCACATGTCAGCCTTATTGTTAATTCCAAGGTAGATATGGATAGTGCCGAATCACTACTGGTAGATAAAATGTCAGGTACAATTCTTGCTACTCGTGACAGCTCCAGAGTATTTACTAATCTCACGACCTCTGACCCCAGTCCAATGTATGCATCAATAGCTACCAAAATCAATGCAAATGACTTAAATCCTTACGAAGTAGACGAGCATCTTGTTGTTTTCGAAGAAATTCCCAATACAACCTGGATTCTTGTATCAGATGTTCCTACATCTACAATTTATTCAGACCTTGCTTCTCTTCGTACAATTATGATTATTGTAGGTATTCTTGCAGTTATTGCTCTTGCAGTACTTGTTGAGAGAATGACTAACCTTGTTGTTAAGCCTATTAAAGCACTTACATCAGATATTGTTCAGATGGCAAATGGTGACTTTACTATCTCAATTGATACAAGAGGTAATGACGAAATCTCAGCAATGGGTCAAAGCGTTCAGAAATTCGTACAATCCATGCGTGGCATGATTACAGATATCGACGATATTTCCAATACACTTGGCAATCAGGCAGCAGGAAGCTCCGAGGTTTCAAGAGAAATGTTCAACGCTTCCGTTATTCAGGCTGATTCAATGGTACAGCTTAACCAGACAGTTGAGAATCTGTCAATATCCGTTAACGAAATCGCCAACAGTGCTTCCACTCTTGCACAGGTTGTTGCAGATACCAAGCAGGACGGTAATTCCGTTAAGGAAAAGATGGAAGAAACAATTGTTGTTTCCAAGCAGGGTCAGAAGGATATGGAGAAGATCAGTTCTGCCATGAACGAAATCAGTACTTCTATCTCACAGCTTGTTAGCGCAGTTAACAACGTTGGTAAGGCATCAGACGAAATCACCACTATCGTTTCGGTTATCGGTTCAATCGCAGACGAAACAGCACTCCTGTCACTTAATGCTTCTATCGAGGCTGCCCGTGCAGGTGAAGCAGGTAAGGGCTTCGCAGTAGTTGCAACAGAAATTGCCAAGCTTGCCAATACCTCTGCTGACTCGGTTGATTCAATCGGAAGACTTATTTCAGAAGTTAATCGCCTTGTTAAGGATACAATCAAGAAGTCAGATGAAAGTACAAGAGAAATCCAGCAAAGTAGTGAACTGGTACTTCAGGCAATCAGTACATTCAATGAAATCTTCCAGAACATCGAAGATACTAACGTGTACATCAATAGCATGATTTCCAAGATTGAGAAGGTTGATGCTGTAGCTACAGATGCTGCTGCTATTTCTGAAGAGCAGGCAGCAAGTACAGAAGAAATCTCCAATACAGCAGGAAGCATGGTTGCTCACGCAAATAACATTTCCAAGAACTCTGAAACAGTATCAGATGATGCAAAATCACTTGCAACCACTGCACATACTCTTGAAGAGCAGATTAAGATGTTTAAATTCTAGGAGGTTTCGATATGAAAAATACGAAGAAAATTATATTGACTTTAATACTATGTGTATTATCAATTTCCTGTATTGGCTGTAAAGGCGGTTCCGCAAGCTCCGGCGGCTCAGGTTCCAAGAAAATCTTGGTATGTACCAACGAGCTTGATACCTTCCGTCAGTCATTGGTGGATGCGGCAATGCAGGCAGGTGCTTCTAAGGGATACACAATGGAATTACAGACAGCATCTAATGCAGACGAGCAGGTTGCTATTCTCTCAGCAGCTAAAAATGGCGGATACGCAGGCGTTCTCTGCATCCCCTGTGATTCTAACACAGCGCTTCAGCTTGAGATTTCAGCAGGTGATCTTCCTATCGTATTCACCAACTCAATGCCCAGTGATACCTACTTAAAGGCAGGAAAATATGTATACTGTGGTTCATCAGAGCGTGACGCAGGTAACTTCCAGGCTGAATATGTACTGGAAAAGCTTGCATCACAGAAGGAAATCAACGCTATCATCCTTAAGGGTGAGAAGGGACATTCAGCTACAAACGGACGTACCGGTGCAGTTAAGGATGCTCTCAAGGCTTCAGGTAAGACTATCAATTATGTTTTCGAGGATTATGGTTACTGGGATACAGAGAAGGCTAAGAATATGTTCCTTACCTTCAATCAGACAGGCAACAAGGTTGACGCAGTATTCTGTAACAACGACAACATGGCACTTGGTGTTATAGAGGCTTGTAACGAACTGGGAATCGATCCTAAGTCAATTATTATCTGTGGTGTAGATGCTACAGTAGATGGCTGTAAGGCAGTAGCAGACGGAACAATGGCTTATACAGTATGTCAGAATGCAACCGGTCAGGGTATTGCATGTATCGATGCTCTTGCAGCAGTAACAAAGGGCAAGGACCTTTCAGAGGTAGAGCTTTCAGATCCTAACGAAGTAGTTACAGAAGACAAGTTACACCTCTACTATCCATTCGAGCCTGTTACAAAGGCTAACGTAGCTGATTATCAGTAGGTTTAATAAGACCTTAATAATAGTTATTTATATTAAAGAGCATCAATTCCGGCGAATTGGTGCTCTTGTTATTTGTAGTTCCCTATCATTTCCGGATAAGAAAAGGAGACAGGTGAAGGGTTCCTGTCTCCTTGAAATCTATTTTTTGGAGGCTGTCCTTAAACAGAACAGGTTAATATTAAGAATTAATCACTTATAACTAAAGGTAAACATACCATGCAGATTACAATATTCGTAAGCTGCCTCAAGCTTCTCATCCTCTTCTAATGTAAAATAAGCTACTGCTTCAGGCTCAAGCATATCCGCTCTCTCAAGAAATCTAATATATGTCCCCTTATTAGTGGTAACTGCAATAAATGCTATATGGTGTCCCACATCCATGGGATGTGCTTTCTCTCCAACCTTCACCGTAACCCTGTTTCCTTCCTTGATAACTACCGGAACATGTTTTTCAACCGCTCCATCAGTCATCCCCGGAAACATTTCTCTCATCATTTTATTGCAACACACTAAACTTCCATCGGAATCCTTAAGCTTATATACAATATTTCCACATACTTCACATCTATATACCTTCATTTCCATAATTTTTCTCCTCATATATATTGAAACCACAAGTAACTATCATTACATGCTTCACTGTAAATACTAACAACTTTTTTGTGCACCGGATATTAATATCCAGAAAGCCGCGCGCCCGCTCTTTTCAACCAATACTCCGGTGACTTAATCTATTTAAACGTTGAGTTGCGCTCTCAACTGATGAAATAATTGTAGCATCAGAAAACAGTCAAAAAAATACGCGTCAACAGACAATTTAAAAAATTTTAAGAAATTTTGATACGTTGGAACGTATAAATACAAATACACTACAATAGAGTAGGCTGTCACTACTCTATATCCACTTGTCGAATCGTGGAAAAAAACCTCCAACTACCATCTGGCAATTGGAGGTTTATCCATAAAACATATTATTCTTCATTTCTTATGACTTTGGCTACATATCCTATCAACAGCTTCAAATCGTCTTCGCAGGCACGGAACTTCTGATTCCTGATGGAATAATAATCGGCTGTATGATCAGGATTACTCTTTCTTGAAAGAATCCACATATTATCGCTTACATTAACTACGACATGCTCCTTATCACGTGCAATACGGTCATTTGCCATAAGAAGAATATCTCCGGGATAATAATTCGGTACATAATGTTCGCAGGGAATCTTAATACCCATGAATATCTTAGGTCTTAAGCCATCATCAAGATTACTAATATCAAGTATTTCAAAATTATTGGTCATCTTAAGATTACCATTATCACCACATTCAGCTAACATCACCTCTATTGCCTTATCCGTAACCTGCTGTGAATTAATCATATCGTAATGATAATGTATCATCCATCTTACAAAATAGGTGAAGCTCTCAGGGAGCTGTCTGGTAAGCTGCAAGGACTCACAGGTCTGAGGACTGATTGTTCCACACCCAACAAGCTCATCACAGCTAACATTCAACGTCTTGGCCAGCTTTACCACAAGTCCTAAATGGCAATCAGTGGATGTTCCATATAAAAATGACCGAAGGGTACTGACAGAAAGATCTGATTCCTCTGCGATCTCAGCCAAAGAAATATCCTTCTGCTCTATATACATGGCAATATTTTTTCTAAACGAATCCATATAATTATCAGGATTCATGGTCAAATTTTTGGATAGTTTTCTTAAGTTTTTCTTTTCTAACATCGTTCTTCCTTTAAGGCGGATTAAATATTCAACTTACAGCAAATATTTTATCACTTTAATGCGTTAATTTGCAATACATAATTTTTCACAATATACATTTTCGGTTATATTATTCTCATTTACATAAGTGCATCCTCTTTGTTAAATATAAGCTGTATATCCGCAAATACTCTATTCCGACATATGTCATGATACCAGGGTCAAAAGGTCATGCTGACTCGTCGTGCTTGCACGTAAGAGGCTGTATGCACCTTTATGACCCGCCAAAACATGAAAAAGTAGCCATTTTTTGCAGAAAAATGAGCGGATTTTGAATGTTTTGAGGATT